>CAZUCM010000476.1:0-1529 GCA_964619235.1 uncultured Terriglobales bacterium | reverse complement strand
TGCTTCAACAGGTCGGTCCAACCCTGGTCATTGCCGTGATACTTGATGAACATACCCCGGCCGTATTTCGTGAACTGCTGTTGCGCAGCGGGATTCTGCGATTCCAGCGCGGCCGCCCGTGCGATGTACCAGAGGCCCTGGAGATAAACGGGTTGCGGCGCTTCCAGATAGGACAACGCCAGGGGATAGACGTCACCCACATTGGCCGGATTCACGTCTACCGAGGCCTGTAAATCCTTTTGCGCGGTGGGATAGTCCTTGGCTTGCAAGGCCGAAATCCCAATAGCGCCGTTAAAAATCGCGCCGGTCTGAGCTTTCAGCGTATCGAAGTCCGCAGCTTTCATTCCTTCCGGCTTGACCGCCACCGGGATCGCCTGCAACCCCTTCTGGGCATAATTGGCGGCATCCGCCAGATTCTGTTGTGCCACCGCCCCTCCACCCGGTTGTTCGGCCTGACTGCGCTTGATATACGTCAGCAGCGCCAAGGCACGCAGATTCGTTGGGTACGCCTTATTCAGACGACCGGCGGCATCCAGCACCTTCGGCAGATTTCCCAGTTTTTGATAGGTGGCCATCAGCAATTCCAGGCACTCCTCCTTAACGGAGCTATCCGGATACTGCTGCAGGTACCCTTCCAGAGCCACGGCCTTGGCATTGTCATCGGTTTGCTGGAGGGCGTTCACATAGGCGGAATATTCCTTTTGCCCCATGGCTTGCTTTTGCTGCGCGGCGGCAGGCTGCGTTCCCGCCGCAGAAGCCTGTGCTGCAGAGGGTTGCGCTACAGCCGTTAACGCCAGCGCCACCAAAAATAGGACGATCCACGTTCTCATCGATGACTCCTTACCAAAAACCACAATTACACTCCGGATAAGAGAATACACGCTCTCGCCAGAGTTGCGGTAGTCCTGGCAAGGTACCTAAAGTAAGCAGCCCGGCTCGAAGCCTTGCCTAACTCAGGGCGGCGGGTACGATTTACACCGTAAAACTTCCTGCCTGGGGGACAATCATCGCTGTACTCGGCGGCGGCTTGTACGGCCGCGCACCGCCACTCCACGCTTTACCCGCCCGCCGGCAAGGGCGTCGCCGGTGGCAGACTTAGGGCGCCAGCGCTCCCCTGAAAACGCATTCCGTGGCGGCCTTGCCTGCACACCGCCGCTGTTTAACTGACAAGTGCCTGCCGTTTCTGTTAACATCGCCTGCGTTTACAGGAGGATTCCATGGCAGACGATAGCGGCAGTTCCATCCTTTGGTTTTTGGCCGGATTGGGCGTGGGCGCGGTGGTTGGCGTGCTCTATGCTCCGAAATCGGGGCGGGAGACCCGTGAAGAGATTGCACAGCGGGCGGAAGAAGGCCGGGACTACCTGATGAACCGGGCACGGCAGGCGCGGGAGCAGGCGGGACAATGGGCGGATAAAGGCCGCGGCTTTTACGAACAGCAAAAAGACCAGTTCAAGACCGCTTTTGAAGCCGGCAAGGAAGCCTACCGGGATGCCACCGGCGAGGCGAAACCCAGCGCAGCGGAATCGAAG
>CAZUCM010000475.1:0-1549 GCA_964619235.1 uncultured Terriglobales bacterium | reverse complement strand
CACGTCCTGAACGATTACGCCCTTGCCGGCGGCGATGTGCAGCGCATCGGCAATTTCCGGCGTAATCGCCTGTACGCCCAGGCCAAGTTTACCTTCGGCGGAAGGCTGTTCCTCTTCGCCTTCGTCCTCAGTCCCCAGTCGGCTGCCGAACAATTTAGACCGGTCGGCAATGGTAACCGTGGTCTGCTGCTCTTTGCCGGCCCGAATGAAGGTGAGTTTGGCCTTGGAGCCCGGCTTGCGCGCTGCTATGTCACTCACCAGATCGTCACCGTTCTTGATTGCCCGGCCATCCACCGCGGTGATGGAATCGCCCACCTTAAGGCCAGCCTGGTCGGCGGGACTATCCGGCACGACATTGGTGACCACCACGCCGTTGCCATACATACGCTGCACAGCGGCGTTGGGCTCGGCGGCGAACTCCACTCCGATGGAACCGCGGGTCACGCGGTGATCCGGTGCGATCAGCTGGTTGTAAACCCGGGCGACCTCATTCGAGGGCATGGCAAATCCAACCCCCTGGTATCCCTGGCTTTCCGTGATGATGGCGGTATTAATGCCAATCACTTCGCCGGCCAGGTTTACCAGCGGACCGCCCGAGTTTCCGGGATTGATGGCGGCGTCGGTTTGAATGAACGACTGAAATTGCCGTTGCGGAACGATATTGCGCCCTTTGGCCGAGACGATGCCGGCGGTCACCGTTTCCTGCAGACCGAACGGGCTGCCGATGGCCAGAACCCAATCGCCCACCTGCATGCCATCGGAATTTCCCATCCTGGCGGCAGGCAACGGCCGGCCGATGTCAATTTTGATCACCGCCAGATCGGTTTCGGCGTCAGTGCCGATCACCTTTGCATCATGAAACGTGCCGGCCGGTTCGTCCATCAAGGTGACGCGAACCCGGTCCGCATTCTCCACCACATGGCGGTTGGTGACGATGTAACCCTTCGGATCCACAATCACGCCAGAGCCGAGCGAGCGCTCATGCATCTCGCCTCCTTCCGGAGCGTTACCCAATGGACCCTGCTGACCGAAAAAGCGGTCGAAAAAATCCTCGAAGGAGTTGTCCCCTCCGTTGTTACCTTGCCCTTGCTGATTGTGCCGCTGCCCCGGCATCCGCTGATGCGGATTCGGCACCGTGGACTCGGTATTGATGTTGACCACCGACGGTTCCAGCTGCTTGGCAATCTGCGCAAACTGGTTGGAAAGTTGACGGGGTTCGGGAATGATCAACGGCGTGGCATCCGAGGAACTGGCCTTACTCTGCCCGGCCTTCACGCCAAACGAAATGACCGTTCCGATGAGAATCCCTACCGCCAGGGTCATCACGATCAGCAGCGTCGATCCCATCTGCCGCGTCTTAATACTCGCCCAAAAAGCGCTTACGCGCGCATTCATAGTTTTCTTGCCTCCAACGATTCAACCTTCTTATGCTCAAAACTACCGGCAAATCCCCTAAGGGGGACATTGTACAAGAATGTGCCCATATCAGGATTCCCCGTCGGTTAGACGCGCGGAACGGGAAAAGGGTTAGTTTCCACATGTTTCTGAA
>CAZUCM010000474.1:0-1616 GCA_964619235.1 uncultured Terriglobales bacterium | reverse complement strand
CGTAGGCGGCGTTGGTTCCCAGAATGGCCACGCCCGGCATCTTGCCGCCAAAGCCGTTGTTGAAGATGTAGCCCATGCCGCACTGGGGAGTGGTGCCGCCCGGCTCGACGCTGAGCGTGGGATTGCACACTCCGGGATTGGCCGGATCGGCGACCAGCGGCTGATAGAGCGCGGGATTGAGCTGGTACTGCGCATTCCCCGGCCCGTTTTGATCGGACAAAGTAATATGCGAATCCACGTAACTGAACAACAGATTGTTCACCGTTGTGGTGGAAAGGATGTTGTTCAGCGTTCCTACCAAACTCATGCCGGGCCCCACGAAGCGGTTCTGTACAGTGGGAAAGGTGCCGGCGCTGGGAAAATTCTGGTGCTCAAAGGACCACTCCGGCGCCAGAACCGTTGTGTCCCAGGCGTCGTGAATGTAGCGAAACGAGAGCTTGGTGAAGTCGGAAACGTTATGGTCGATGCGAAACAGCTCCTCGCGCCAGTAAGTGGAGGGAGAAATCACCGAGTCGTAACAATGATTGGGATCGCTGACGTCGAAGTTGGCCACGCTAAAGTTGCAACCTGAGGAGGAGTTGGGGAGCGGGATCAGGTTCGAATTCAGGATCGCCAGTGCATTCTTGTCCACTTCCGTCACTGGAAGCGCATAAGGCAGAAACACCGAACCACCGACGAATCCCTTTGCGGTAGTGTAGGTCCTTAAGAACGGACAATCGGGGTACTGCTGGGGATTGATAGTGCCCCCGCCCGGCGGGCACACATCGCCGAAATCGAACATCTGGACCAGCCGTCCGCCGCCGACATTCACCAGGTTCGGCTGGATCCCGCTCGGCGTCATGATCAGGCCGCGCTCTTTCAGCGAAGGCACGGCCTGGTCATAGTCGGTGGGGGTCTCCTCCATGCGGGCCTCTTCGGAGAAGAAGAAGAAGGTTTTGTTCCGGGCCGTGTTGTAAACCTTGGGAATGGTCAGCGGGCCGCCGATGGTGCCGCCAAAATCGTTGCGGCGATACAGCGGCGCGCGGCCGCCCGGATCGAAATAGCCCTTGGCATTAACATCCTCGTTGCGCAGAAATTCATACAGGTTCCCGTGGAACTGGTTGCCGCCGGACTTGGTGGTCACCTGCACGATGCCGGAGGCGGTCCGCCCATACTGGGCTCCGAAATTGGAGGTCAGAACCTTGGTTTCCTGGATGGCATCGATGCTGGGATAGACCATCAACGTGCTGGAGGCTCCGTTCAAGCCCGTGTTGAGCACGTCGCTGCCGTCCACCTCGAAAACGTTATATTCCACCCGGCCGCCATTCACGCTATACTTCACGCTGCCTTGCACTCCCACCTTGGCTTCGTCTTGCCCGGTCTGGTTGCTGACGCCGGGCACCAGCGCGATGAGCTGGGTAAAATTGCGCCCATTGAGCCCGATCTTCGTCATTTGGGTTTGCGAAATCGTGCCCGATACCTCGGACTGCTCGACTTCGACCTGTCCCGCATTCTCGGCCTCCACGTTCACTTCGCTCTTGGCAGCCGCCGGTTCCAGCGAGAGGTCCAGGGTCACTTCCATCCCCGGGGTCAGCTCAATGTCATCTACCGTCTTGACGGCAAAGTTGGGAGCCGTA
>CAZUCM010000473.1:0-1644 GCA_964619235.1 uncultured Terriglobales bacterium | reverse complement strand
CCCTCGACGTTGCCGACAAAGCGGATGGGAAGCTGCTTGATCCGCCGGTGCGCATCCAGCGTCAGTTCGCTGCCCTTGCTTTCTTCCTCGCCCACGGAAAGCAGGCCCACGCGCGGGCGCTCGGCTCCGAAAATCGTGCGGTAGTAGATTTCGCCCATCACCGCGAACTGTTCGAGGTGAATCGGTTTGCAATCGACGTTCGCGCCGACATCCAGCATCAGGCAGGGTGTACGCGCCGCGGTGGGGAAGACGGCGGCCAGCGCCGGACGATCCACTCCGGAGAGCGTGCGCAACGTCAGGATGGCCGTGGCCATGGCGGCGCCCGTATTGCCGGCAGTGACGAATCCGTCGGCACGGCCCTCCCGCACCAGACGCACGCCTACCCGCATCGAGGAGTCGCGTTTTCCGCGAACCGCTTCGACGGGTTTTTCGTCCATGCCGATGACTTCGCTGGCAGACACTACCTGGACCGGCAGGCCCTTTGAGTCGTGTCGCTCCAGTTCCGCCCGCACCTGTTGCTCACGGCCGACCAGCAATACTTCCACGTCGTGATGACGTGCCGCCAGAATCGCGCCTTCCACTTCCGGAGCAGGCGCCCGGTCTGAGCCCATTGCGTCCACCGCTATAACAATTGCCATTGCGTGAGGATGCTTCCGCCGTTAGCTCTTGCTCTTGACTTCCAGGACTTCGCGCCCCTGGTAATGACCGCATTTCGGGCAGGCCCGATGCGGCAGTTTGGCCTCGTGGCAGTTCGGGCACTCCGACAGCGAGTGACTGCTCAGGTGATCGTGGGCGCGGCGCATAGAGGTGCGCCGTTGGGAATGTCTTCGTTTCGGGTTTGCCATGAAAAACCTCTCGATTACCGAACCCTTCCCGGCATATCCAGCGACTGCGGGGAAGGCGATGTTCTGGATTCTATTGTTGCAACTTATCTTTCAAACCGTTCAGTGCCTGCCACCGCGGATCGGTGGGAGGCGCACACGAACATGTTCCTGCATTCAGGTTCATGCCACATTGCGGACATAAGCCCTTGCAGTCCTCGCTACAGACCGCTCGCATCGGCAAGGCCAGAAGAATCTGCTCGCGCAGCACGTCTTCCAGCTGGAGACCGTCGTCCTGGTAATATCCGATTTCGGTTTCCGCTTCTTTGACTGCCCGCTCTTCCTCGCCGCCATCCACCCCTTCGGGACGATAGATCAGGTCGAACTCGCGATTCACCGTCTCCGTTACCGGCTCCAGGCAGCGGGCGCAATTCATTTCCACCCGGGTCGCCAGTTTTCCCACCAACCGGATGTCCTGGATCTTCTTACGCTTGCCGCCATGGTGTTCCTCCACCAATTCGGCATGCCCCTCGATGCTCAGCTGTTCAGTCTGTCGAACCTCCGGGCCCAAATCGATCACTGCCGGCGGAAGCTTGTTGTCGAACTCGATCTGATGAATCTCTAGATCATGAATATCAATAAACATCGCAAGCCTTGCCTTTTCCGGCGCACCCAACGGGAGCCAGACCGGTCAGCGGACTCACTAGCGTTGCGCGGGACATTAAACGAACGAGAGATCGCGCTAAGGGCAAACATCAAGAATACGGGCAGCCCTCGCCAGTGTCAAGAAAGTTGCGATCTGCCCGATTGCGGAAGTAGATGG
>CAZUCM010000472.1:0-1729 GCA_964619235.1 uncultured Terriglobales bacterium | reverse complement strand
TCCGCATCACTGCGAAAGCGGGAGGGCAGCCGTCTTTTGCCCGCTTTCAGCATCTATAATCTTTACGTTTCTGTTGGACCGATCAAGGTACCAATGTTCCGCCGGTAGCGGTTTGCAAGAGGTTAGCGATCATGAAAGTAAGCCCCCTGGCAGGGAAGCCTGCTCCACCATCCATGCTGGTGAACGTACCCAGTCTCGTCACCGCTTATTACACCGGGATTCCCGACCCATCGGCGCCGGAACAGCGCGTGTCGTTTGGCACCTCCGGTCATCGTGGTTCGGCGTTCGAGAACGGATTCAACGAATGGCATATCCTGGCCATCAGCCAGGCAATCTGTTTGTACCGCAAGCGGCAGAAGATCGACGGCCCTTTGTTCCTCGGTATGGATACGCATGCGCTTTCCGAGCCGGCGCTGTGCAGTGCGCTGGAGGTGCTGGCGGCCAATGGCGTGGAAGTGATGCTTGCGGAAGGTAACGAATATACGCCTACCCCGGCCATTTCCCACGCCATTCTCACATACAACTTTCGGCGCAAGCTGGGTTTGGCGGACGGCATTGTGATTACTCCCTCGCACAATCCGCCCAGCGACGGCGGGTTCAAGTACAACCCGCCGAATGGAGGGCCGGCGGATGCCACCATTACCAATTGGATCGGAGCCACGGCGAACGAGTTTCTGGAGAGCGGATTAAGCGGAGTGCGAAGGATTCCCTATGCCAAGGCTCTGCAGGCCGCCACCACTCACCGTCACGATTATATGGACGCTTATATCCGGGATCTGGGCGACGTGATCGATATGGATGCCATTCGAGGAGCACGGATCAGCCTCGGAGTGGATCCGCTCGGCGGTGCCGGAGTCCATTATTGGGGCCCGATTGCCGAGCGCTACGGGTTGGATCTTACGGTGGTCAACCAGGAAGTCGATCCCACCTTCCGCTTCATGACCGTCGATTGGGACGGGAAGATTCGCATGGACCCCTCCTCGCCCTATGCCATGCAGAGCCTGATCGGCCTCAAGGATCGCTTTGATATCGCTTTTGCATGCGATACGGACCATGACCGGCATGGAATTGTCACCAAAAGCACCGGCCTGCTGCCTCCTAATCATTATCTTTCCGTCGCCATCTACTACCTTTTCCAGCACCGGCCGAAGTGGAGTGCGGAAGCGGCGGTGGGTAAAACGGTGGTCAGCAGCAGCATGATTGACCGCGTTGCCGCCAGGCTTGGCCGAAAGCTGTACGAAACTCCGGTGGGGTTCAAGTGGTTCGTGGACGGCCTGCTCGATGGCTCGCTTGGTTTCGGCGGGGAAGAGAGCGCCGGGGCGTCATTCGCCCGCATGGATGGCAGCCTGTGGACGACCGACAAGGACGGCATCATTCCAGCCTTGCTCTCGGCGGAAATCACCGCGCAGTCGGGCCGCGATCCGGGCGAGATCTACCAGGAGCTGACCCGCCAATTCGGTGCGCCGGTCTATGACCGTGTGGAAGCGCCTGCCACCTCTGAACAGAAGGAGGTTCTGGGAAAGCTTTCGCCGCAACAAGTCCGCTCTACCGATTTGGCCGGAGAGAAGATTCAGACCATTCTTACCCGCGCGCCCGGTAACGGCGCCGCCATCGGCGGACTGAAGGTATCGGCGGAGAGCGGCTGGTTTGCCGCGCGCCCCTCCGGAACCGAGGATATCTACAAGATCTATGCGGAGAGCTTCCGGGGAGCGGACCACCTGCGCCGCAT
>CAZUCM010000471.1:0-1789 GCA_964619235.1 uncultured Terriglobales bacterium | reverse complement strand
GGTCGAGGCAAACAAACGGCTTACGGCGCGGCTGAAGCCGCGCCCTTTCAAAGAAACGGCTGTGGAACGAATTTTTCCGCAGCCTGTTGCGTTTGGCGGCAAACTGCAAACCAGCTTCACATCACCGGCGGCACCGCGATGCCCATCGCCGCCAGAATGCGGATCAACTCACGGCGCACCACCGCCGCGGTGGCCAGCAGAAACGCCTTTCGCGCCTCATCGGGTTCGTTCAGAATATGGTGCTTGTGGTAGAAGTTGTTGAACAACTGCGCCAGCAGAAAGGCGTGTTTGGCGGCATAGGCCGGCTCGGTAGTGGCTACGCACTGCTCGATGACGAAGGAAGTTTTGGCCGCGGTCAGCCACAGCTCCCAGATTTCATCGCCGCCTTCTTCCTTGAAGTAGCGATCGAACTCCGCTTCCCCGCGTAATGCCTGCTCCGGCTCGATGCCGCATTTACGGAAGATGTTGGTGGCACGCACGACGGCGTATTGCGCGTAAGGACCGGTTTCGCCTTCAAAGCTGAGCGCCTCTTTGAAGTCGAAGGCGATCACGGAATTCTTGGTGAACTTCAACATGAAATAACGCAGAGCACCGATGGCAATCAGGGTGGCGATTTGCCGGCGGCCGGCGGCATCGAGGTCGGCATGCCTGGCTTCCACTTCCTTCAGGGCTGAATCGATCAAACGGTCGAGCAGATCGTCGGCCTTCACGCCGAAGCCGCGGCGGCCGCTGACCTCGATATAGCTTTTGGCCCACTCGTCCTCGCTCAGCGCGTATCCCAGTTCGGAGGCGCAGCGCGGGGTAAGCGCGACCATCTCGTAAGAAAAGTGGGTGTAATGATCGGCGGCATCGGCATAGCCCATGCCCCGCAGCGCTTCCACGACCGTCGTCTGCGCCTCCGCCTGGCGGGCATCGATCACGTTGTAAATGGCGCTGACGCCGCCAAAATGCGGATGCTCGGTTTCGCCCTGCTTGGCGGTGATCCAGCATTCCTTCTTGTTCGGGTACTGGAAGAAGCGGAGATAGCCGAAGTCCTTGCCCAGCAGTCCGAACTTCCACAAATGATAGGCAATGTCCTTGCCCACGTAACCCACCGTGCCATTGGAGCGGACAATCACCTTGGCATCATCCGGATCCGCCTCCTGCTCGCCCCGTCCGGGACGCTTCATTACCCAGCAACCGCTATTCTTGCCCTGGCTCTCGAAGTACAGAACGCCCTTTTCCTTGAGCAGTTGAAAAGCGGAGTCCCAGAATTTCAGGCGCAGGATTTCGCTTTCCCGCGGCAGAAAATCGTACTCGATGCCGAGGCGCTCCATGGTTTCGAGATGGCGTTTCAGGATGGCCGAGGAAATCAGTTCGGCGATGGCCGCGTAATCGTTGCCTCCCTGCTCGATGGCATGCAGCATTTCGCCGCGGCGTTTGAGGTTCTCTTTGTCCTTCTCGTACCATTGCGAGACGCCAGCATAGAGATCCCAGCAGTAGAAATCGAAACGCGGCGTGCTCGCAATCAGTTGTTCAATTTCCGGCTTCGACTTGTTGGCCAGGTAGACGAAACCGGCAACCACGTCCGCCACCTGCACGCCGGTATTGTCGATGTAGTTCTGCACATCGACCTTGATGCCGGCGGCGCGCAGCAGGCGCACAAAGGTATCGCCCAGGATGGCGTTGCGCAGGTGTCCGATATGGGCCGCCTTATTGGGGTTGATCGAGGTATGTTCCACCAGGATCTTTTCGCCATGCCAGGTGCCGGCCGGTTGGGGCTGGTCGAAACCATCCCGCAAGGCCGCCG
>CAZUCM010000470.1:0-1789 GCA_964619235.1 uncultured Terriglobales bacterium | reverse complement strand
CCGGATGACGTCCGCCCGAAGTCTTGCCTTCGCCGCCGCCGTGCGGGTGATCCACCGGATTCATGACGACTCCGCGATTATGCGGGCGTTTGCCCAGCCAGCGCGTACGTCCGGCTTTGCCGCTGCTCACATTTTCGAAGTCGGTATTTCCCACCTGGCCGATCGTCGCCATGCAGTCCATCAACACTTTTCGGGTTTCCCCGGAAGGCAGTTTCAACAGCGCGTAGTCGCCTTCCTTGGCGACCAATTGCGCGGCTGCTCCCGCCGAACGCGCCATCTGCGCGCCCTTGCCGGGCTTGAGTTCCACCGCATGCACCGTGGTGCCGGGCGGAATATTGCGCAGCGGCAGGGCGTTGCCGACCAGAATATCGGCTTCCGGTCCGCTGACCACCTTCTGCCCGACCTTCAATCCCTGGGGCGCCACCATGTAACGCTTTTCGCCATCGACATAGGTCAGTAACGCGATGTTCGCCGAGCGATTGGGATCGTACTCGATGGTGGCTACGGTAGCCGTAATGCCGGTCTTGTCGCGCTTGAAATCGATCACGCGATACTTGCGCTTGTGGCCGCCGCCGCGCCACCAGCTGGTGATGTCACCCGAGTTGCGGCGCCCGCCCGAGGATTTCTTGCTTTCCGTCAACGGCTTATGCGGGCGGTTGACGGTTATTTCTTCATTGACCAGGGTCGTCTGAAACCGCAGCGTCGGAGTCACCGGTCTATAAGTTTTAATTGCCATAATTCGCTCTCAGCCATGGGCGGACGGGGTGAAACCCTCCGGCCCTCGTTGCTATTGCCTACAGGTTCTGTGCGTACTCCGGCATTTTTTCGCCGGCCTTCAGCCGCACATAAGCCTTCTTCCAGTCCGGGCGGTATCCGGTAAACTTGCCCCTTCGCCGCTCCTTGCCAGGGAAGTTCGCCGTGCGAACGGTATCCACTTTGACCTTGAATACCTGCTGCACCGCTTCTTTGATCTCAGTCTTGGTCGCCTTCTGGGCCACGGCAAACACCAGCGTGCCCTGGCTTTCCTTCGCGTCCAAGCCCTTCTCGGTGATAATCGGCTTACGGATGATCTGGTAGGCGGATTTCATCAGGCCACCTCCACCTGGCGTTTGCGCTTCGGCGCCGACGCCTTCAGGGAATCCTGCAACCGCTCGAGCGCCGGACGCGAGAAAACCGCCGTCTCGTAACGCAGCAGGTGATAGGGATGAACTTCATGACCGAGCACCAACTCGATGCCCGCCAGGTTCCGCGCACTCAATTCGAGATTGCGGTTGTCGGCCTTGGTCGCTTCAATCAGCAGGGTCGTCTTCCCCACCTTCAGCGTATCCAGGGCCTTGCGGAAGCTCTTCGTCTTCGGCTCGCTCAGCTCAAAGCTTTCGACGACCGTTAATCTGCCGTCCTTCAGCTTGGCCGCCAGCGCCGAGCGCAACGCGCCCAGCAGTTTCTTGCGCGGAAAGTCGTAAGCGTAGGAACGCGGTTGCGGTCCGTGAATGGTGCCGCCGTGGCGCCACAGAGGCGACCGGATCGAACCGATACGGGCGCGCCCGGTGCCCTTTTGCTTCCAGAGTTTCTTGCCGCTGCCGCTGACCAGCTTGCGGTTCTTGGTGGCGTGCGTACCGGCCCGTTGTCCGGCGCGGAACGCCTTTACCGCTTCCCACAGCAGGTCCTCGTTGATCCCGCCGAAGACTTCCTCGGCCAGGTCCAGCGTGCCGACCTTTTGTCCGCTCAGATTGAGCTCATCAATCGTTGCCATTGTCACCAGTCCTTAGCCAGTGCGGTCCCCCGGATT
>CAZUCM010000469.1:0-1800 GCA_964619235.1 uncultured Terriglobales bacterium | reverse complement strand
ACGGCTGGACAAGACCGGCGGGATCAGTACAGACCCAGGCTGATCACCTTGCCGTAGTTATCCCCCAGCACCTGGAATTCAATATGGCGCGGGTTCTCGATAAACTTCTCCAGATAGAGATCGCCGTTCCCGAAGGCGGCCTGCGCTTCGGCGTGCGCCTGCAAAAAAAGACCGGGCAATTCCTGCTCATCGCGGATGATGCGCATGCCGCGACCGCCGCCGCCGGCCGTCGCCTTCACGATGACCGGGAAACCGATGCTGCGCGCCCACTCCAGTGCCTCGTCTTCATTGGCCACCACGCCCTCGGAACCGGGCACAATCGGCACGCCGGCTCGTTTTACGGCCGCACGCGCCTTTTCCTTTTCGCCCATCAGCCGGATGATTTCCGGAGGCGGACCGATGAACTTGATGCCGCTGGTTTCGCAAACTTCGGCAAAGTTCGCGTTCTCGCTCAGCAGACCATAACCGGGATGGATGGCGTCGGCATTGCAGATTTCCGCCGTGCTGATGACCGCGGGAATATTCAGGTAGCTGTCCGCCAGCCGGGGCGGGCCAATACAGATGGCCTCGTCGGCAAAGCGCACGTGCAGAGCATTGCGGTCCGCCTCGCTGTATACCGCGACCGTGCGGATGCCGAGTTCCCGGCATGCACAGACCACACGCAGAGCAATTTCACCGCGATTCGCAATCAGGATTTTTTTGAACATAGTAAATAGTAGTTAGCAGCCAGCCCGTTTATTCATCAGATCTTCCCGGATACCGGGAGAATGGCGCGTGTTCCCGGTGGAAGAGCCGGGCTCTTGGCCGGCGGCTCGATCAACACTCTGTCTTGAGCTTTAGCCCTGGCTCGATCCTGCCGGGGCTGAACTCCCGCTCGAAGGAAGCCCTGATTCGCTGGCCTGAAGGCCCCCCGCTTCCAGCCACCAGCTACTTCTTCAAAGCAAACAACGGCTGTCCGAATTCCACCGGCTGCGCGTTCTCCACGTATCGCTTCACCACCGTACCGCTGCCGTCGGACTCGATTTCGTTCATCAGTTTCATGGCCTCGATGATGCAGAGCACTTGTCCATTCTGCACCGTATCGCCCGGCTGAACAAAAGGCGGCGCGCCCGGCGAACCCGCTTCATAGAACGTGCCCACTATCGGCGAGCGCACAATGTGCAGGTTAGCCTCCTCCACAACTTCCGGCGAGGGAGCGCCCGGAGAAGGACTTGCGGGCAGCGGAGCCGCTGATGGAGCGCCTGCACAGGCCGCCGCCGGCGCCGCTATAGGCGCTACCGCGGTCGAAGCGGGCATGGCCGCGACCATGCCATAGGCGCCGCGTTTCAGGCGTACCTTGACGTCGCCGCGTTCCAGTTCAAACTCCGAAATATCCTTTTCGACCAGAAATTCGATCAGTTCTTTCAGTTCTTTAGCGTTCATTTTTTAAGATCCGTAGTTCATAGTTCGTCGTTGGCGGTCAGCCGCCTGTATTTAGCAAGGAGGCACCGGGAGAGCTGCACGTTTCCCGGAGTCCGGTTCCCTGCCACCAACTACTGACCGCCAACCACTATTAAATCTTTGGGAGCCGGGGCGAGCACTTCGGAGCCGCGCTCCGTAACCAGAATCATGTCCTCGATACGCACGCCCGCTTTACCGGGAAGATATACCCCCGGCTCAACCGTGATCACCATACCAGGCTGCAGTATGTCGAGACCGGCACGCCCCACGCGTGGCGGCTCATGAACCTCAAGACCGACCCCATGACCGGTGGAATGAGTAAAGTAGCGGGCCAAGCCGGCGGCACGCAACACCCGGCGC
>CAZUCM010000468.1:0-1822 GCA_964619235.1 uncultured Terriglobales bacterium | reverse complement strand
AAAGCACTTCCACCACCGGATAGTACAGCGCATAGGCGAAGATGGCGTCCTTGAACGCCTCCATGTGCGTGCGGTTGATCTTCTCGAAATTGTCATGGGCGCGCCGCTCCCGGTTAAACAGCTGCACCACTACCATGCCGCTCACGTGCTCCTGCAGGTAGGCATTGATGCGCGCGATGGCTACGCGAATTCGCCGGTAGGAATCTCGGACGGTGTCGCGAAACAGCAAGGTGGCCACGGCGATCAGCGGCAGCACGGCAAAGGTGATCAGCGCCAGCCGCCAATTCATCCGCAACATGATGATCATGATTCCGGCCAGCACGAAGACGTCTTCAAAGATGGATACGACGCCGGAAGTGAACATTTCGTTCAAGGCATCGACATCCGTCGTAACGCGGGTGACCAGGCGGCCGACCGGGTTCCGGTCGAAGAATCCGATGTGCATCTGCTGGAGGTGCCCGAAGATCTGCGAGCGCAGGTCGAACATAACCTTCTGGCCTGTCCACTGCATAAAATACGTCTGCGTAAACTCCAGCCCGAAGATGAAAAGCAGAGCGGCGCAGTACATGGCCGTTAATTGCGCCATGCCGTGCAGGGGCTGCGGCGACAGCCAGCGGCTCAGGAAGGAATGCGAACTTCGCGTGGGGGCCAGGTATTTGTCGATGGCGACTTTGGTGAGATACGGAGTAAGGACGTCAAACCCCGATTTGAGCACGATAGCCAGCAAAGCCAGAACCACGTGAACCTTGTAGGGGCGCAGATACACAAGCAACCGCTTCATTAAACGGCTGTCGTAAGCTTTGCCGAGGATTTCTTCTTCGTGAGCGGATTTGGCTGCCATCGATTCCATTTTAGATGGCCGGAGGGAGATCCGCGACGCAACCAGCGCGGGACGAGTTTCAAGTTTCGAGTTTCCGGCCAAACCGGAGCAAGTTTCCAGTTCCCGGCTTCCAGTTTCCAGACAGGCTTCAACCCGAGGTCCCTGGCGATTGCCCGGCTGTGAACTGTGAACTGTAAACTGCAAACCGTACATGAGGCAGCGCCTTGGGTGCCCAACGAAGACCCACCGCGGCAGCTAAAATAAGCAGAGTGCCCATAGGAATCTACATTTCGGTGCCGTTCTGCCGTTCCAAGTGCAGTTACTGCAATTTCGCTTCGGGTGTATTCGGCCCGTCGGTCTATGAGAAGTATGTCGCGCGCGTTTGTACGGATATCCGGCGGGCGGCTGCAACGGCGGTCGAAATGGGGGGCGAATTCGAGCGTACCGCCGATTCGCTCTATCTTGGCGGCGGTACGCCTACGCTGCTGGCGCCGGAACAGTTGCGGCGGATCTTTATGGCGCTAAGAGAAGAATTCGTCATTGCCCCGGAGCCGGAGATCACGGTGGAGTGCGCGCCCGGCGTTTTGAGTTCCGGGATGTTGGAGGTGCTGGCCGCGAGCGGCGTAAATCGTGTCAGCCTCGGGGTGCAGTCGTTTGTGGCGCAGGAGTCGCGGGCCGTAGGCCGGCAGCATACGCGCGCCACAGTGCTGGACGATATACGGCGCTTGCGGGCCGCCGGCATCGAAAATTTTAATGTCGACCTGATCGCCGGATTGCCGCATCAGACAGCCGAGAGCTGGCGAATCTCGCTGATGGAGACGATTGCCGCCGAAGCGCCGCATGTGAGTGTTTACATGCTGGAGGTGGATGAAGATTCGCGTCTGGGCAGGGAAGTCCTGGCTGGGGGCACACGCTACCATGCGCACTTTGTACCCAACGAGGACTTGACCGCCGATCTTTACCTGCAAGTAGGTTGACGCGATCTCGGTGCCGAACAGCAGG
>CAZUCM010000467.1:0-1856 GCA_964619235.1 uncultured Terriglobales bacterium | reverse complement strand
AAGGCACCATGTCCCGGGGCGAATACTGCATGGCCACCGTCTTATGGCCCGCCAATATCGCTTGCAAACCGGCTGCAAGTTCCTGGTAGGAGGAGTACTCCCGCTTCCTTCCAGGCAACGAATCCAAATGACCGCTCTCGATACGATGCACCAGTTTTTGCGGTTCGCCATCGGCGGGCAGCAGGTAAAACCAGCGCCGGGTCACGAACAAGCCCTCGGGCAGTCCAAGGATGCGATAGCCGATGGGGTCCCGGTGATGATGATCGTAAAAGAGCCATCCATCAATGTTGCGGGAACGCAATGCGGCCTGGATTTCGTGCAGTTTCATGCCAGATAGATATTGTACTAGAGGCCGTTTCATGTTTCTCCTATCACGTTCCACGTTGTCCCATGCCAGGTTGCAGCACAGCATTGAACAACGTGTACCTTTCGATAGCGGACCTTAGCTTTAGTCCTGAGCGGTCTGCAAGGCCCGGCTAAATGCCGGCCGCCGGAGACTGTTGCAGGTGAAACGAGAAACAGGAAACGGGAAGCGGGGTTTAGAATGGTTCCACTAAAGCCAAGCAGCTCGAGGAAGCCTTCATGAGCACATCGACCGATGTTCCTGCCGGCAGCAGTGGGGTAAAGAAGTTCCAGCCTTACGTGCCGGCAAATCTGGAAATGCGGGAATTTACCTGGCGTGCCATTCTTCTCGGTCTCTTGATGACCGGGATACTGGGCGCGGCCAATGCCTATCTCGGTTTGAAGGCGGGGATGACGATTGCCGCCACTTACCCGGCTGCCGTCATTGGCATGTCGCTGTTGCGGCTGATGAAGGGGTCGCTGCTGGAAGAAAACATCGCTCGAACGGTGGGTTCCATTGGCGAGTCGGTGGCCGCTGGAGCGGTCTTTACCATTCCGGCCTTTGTGCTGGCTGGGCTTTGGCCCGGTTTGAGTATGCACAAGTACTGGCAATCCGTTGTCCTCATGTTGATCGGAGGACTGCTGGGGATTTTGTTTGTCACATTGTTGCGCCGGGTGATGGTGGAAGACCCGGAATTGCCCTTTCCCGAGTCAGTGGCGGCATCGGAGATTCATAAGGCCGGCCAGCAGGGCTCGAAGGCAGCCAAGATTCTATTTGCGAACATGGGGTTGGGCGCGCTGGTCAATGGACTGGGGTTGCTCAACGTGTTTGAGCCGGTAAAGACGTTTACCGTCAATATCGGCGCGGTTGGCCGTAGCCTGTTGCTGCGCACCAGTACGAAACCGAACGTGGCGACAATTACCACCGGCGGAATGAGTACGTTCACCTCGCCGGCGATCAGTCCTGCTTACTTCGGGGTCGGCTATATCATTGGCCCGCGGCTGGCGGCCTTGAATTTTGCCGGTGGCGTCGTGGCCTGGGGCCTTCTGGTGCCGCTCCTTACCTATGTGCTCGGACCGCAGATTCAGGCCACGCTGCCCGCCGGGGCCACTCCGAACTGGGGGACGCTGGCCGGTGCGGTTTATTTTTCCATTGTCCGTCCCATTGCCGTGGGAGGCATGTTGGTGGGCGCCTGTTACACGCTCTTCCGCATGCGTAAACAGCTCGGCATCGGGATTGCCCGGGCGATCTCCGACTTGAAAAAATCAGCGGCGGCACATCAGGTGAGTGACCGCACAGAGCGCGACCTGAACGCAAAGGTCGTCTTTGCTGGGATTGCCGTGGTTCTGGTGGCCATGATCGGCTTGTACTACTTCTTCATCGCGGGCGCCGGGAACCTGGCGGGCTCCAAGGTGATTGCCGGCGCGGTAGTGGCTGCACTGGTGATGGTGATTTTGGGCTTCTTCTTCGCCGCCGTCTCCGGCAACCTGGTGGGAATGATTGGCTCGTCGAA
>CAZUCM010000466.1:0-1870 GCA_964619235.1 uncultured Terriglobales bacterium | reverse complement strand
GCGGCGGGCTAACCGGGGGCTTTTCCTCGGCCGCAGATCGCGGGCAATGTTGCCCTGGCGAAGAAGGCCAAACTGGGCAAGGAATGTGCGGTTCAGTTCATCGCCGCCGCCAATCCCTCCTGGACGCCGAACGTGCGGAATCGTTTTCGCCTGATCTCCGAGGGCCGTCCGCCATTGACGCTGCACGTGCAAATGGAGACTCCGCTGGCGGAAGCGCCGGCGCCGCCGCCGGAAGCTCCGGCCGTGCGCGCTCCTGTTCCTCCTGCGGCACCTCCGGAACCGCCTTCCGTTCTGCCGACTGCCGCCGGCGGCGCGGAGCAACGCAACCTCGATCTCCTGCTGGAGATGGAGCTGGAAGTGGCAATCCGTTTTGGCCGCCGGGAGATGCTGTTGCGCGACATTTTGGAATTGAATGCGGGAGCGGTGGCCGAGTTCGAGCAACATATTGAAGATCCTGTCGACCTGTTGCTGGGTGGACGTGTGATCGGCCGTGGCGAGGTAGTCGTAGTGGATGGCAATTATGGCCTACGCGTGAGCGAGATTTCCGGGACCCATGCGCGCCTGAATTCCCTGGTGAAATAACTATGTCTCTGCTAAGCGCACTTGCGTTGGAACATTGTCATAATCCGAATTGCCGCTACCGCACCGCCCGGACTCGTTTGTCGCCGAGCCGCGGGATCGTGCTCAACGGCGAATGGTACTGTAACGCGCCTTGCTTTGAGGCCGGCGTATCCTCGCGCTGTGGTTCCCTGATGGCCGAGGTGGTGCCGCCCAGGCCGGCGCGGGCGCATCGCGTACCGCTGGGACTGCTATTGATTTCCCGCGGCCACATCGATCTGCCCACTCTGCGGCTGGCGCTCGACCGGCAGGAACGCGAGGGCGGCCGCATCGGCGACTTGCTGCGCAGTATGGGCAAGGTTACCGAACAACAGATCACCAGCGCGGTGGCCTCGCAATGGTCGTGCCCGGTCTTTGCCTTGCGCGATCATCCCGCCGTTGCACAGTACGCGCATTTGCTGCCCCTGGGTTTACTGGAGCGGTATCGGGCAATGCCCGTCTATTTCTCCGCGGCCACGCGCGTGTTGCACGTGGCGTTCGCCCAGGAAGTGAGTTCCACGTTGCTTTACGCCGCGCAGCAGATGCTGACTTGTTCGACCGAAGCCTGCATGGCCGACGAAAGCGCCATAATGACGGCGCTGGAACACGCCCGGCAGACCCCGGACCGTTCGGAGTTCCTGCTGGCCCGCATGGGAACCTCGGCGGAGATGGGCCGCATCGCCGTCGGTTACGCCCAGAAGTTAGGCGCCACCGGCGCCCGCTTGCTGGCCTGTGACGATTATCTGTGGTTGCGCTTGACCCGCCGGGATAAGTCCAGCGACTTTCTGTTCCAGCTTTCAGCGGCGGCCATGTCGCGGCAACAGTACGAAGTCAGCGCCGAGCTGGGTTAAAAAAGTTTACCCTCCCCCCAGGGTATGACGAGAGCGGGCGTTCCCCACATAACCGTGTGGAGAACGCCCGCTCTTGGTTTGTGCAGTGGTTACATCCCCATTTATTGTAAGATATTTTTATATAAGTAATACATGATTGACACAAGGCTTACTAATGTTTATTATGTATACCATGAAGACGGGATATACAACTGTGAGCACCAAGGGGCAGATCATCATACCTGCCGAGTTGCGCGAGGAGATGAAGCTTCCGCCAGGCACCAGGATGTCGATTCAGCGGGATGGTCATACGCTGGTATTGCGTCCGGTTACGCCTGAATTTATCGATAGTCTTTGCGGTTCTACCGAAGGATTGAGCACCGTGCGGGAACAGATGCACCGGGATGACGAAGAACGATGACAAAATTTGTGCTCGATGCCAG
>CAZUCM010000465.1:0-1888 GCA_964619235.1 uncultured Terriglobales bacterium | reverse complement strand
TGGTTCCCGCTCCCAGGTTGCCGGCAGGGAACGGCGCGACCAAGGCGATGATGAATATTGTGGCGTTGGGGCTGAATCCGGTTGTACCCGCCGGTCCCGTCGCCGTTCCGGAAGGAAATCGCCGCGGGGAATTCATGGCTGGTCCGGAAGGAAAGCCCGGGGCGCCAGGCACTCCCGAGGTTCAGGGTGGAGCTCTCAGCGATGCACCTCAGGGTAAGAACTCTCCGCTGAACGGAATTATGGTGGCGGCCGGTCCGGTGAATCCCGGTCCCATGGCGGCCAGCGGACCGGCTCCGGCGTTGCCGGTGTCCAAAGCGAAAATGGGTTCATCGAACGCGCTATTGGCGGCAATGCGCCCGATCACGGCGGCGGATCTTGCCCGCCAGACGCGTCCGGGAACGGCGCCGCCAGCTGCCTCGGCCAGGCTGGAGGAAGCGGTCTTCGGACCCAAAAAGTATTATTCGATGACGCTCAATATGCCGAATTTCACCTCGGCCGGCGGAAGCTGGATCATTCGCTTTGCCGAACTGAACCAGAGCTATGACCACACCGAGGTTTCGGCGCCGGTGGCCACGGTCAAAGTGGATCCCGCCTATCCCGAGGCATTGCGGGAAGAGGGCAAAGAAGGCGTCGTGGTGCTCTATGCCGTGATTCGCGCCAATGGCACAGTGAGTGATGTTCGAGTGTTGCGCAGCCTGAATGACCGCTTGGACGCCAACGCCCGTGCCGCACTTCTGCGCTGGCATTTCCAGCCCGGCACCAAGCACGGCAACGCCGTCGACCTTGAAGCGGTGGTTCAGATTCCGTTCAAGGCGCACGCATTGTACTGATTCACCTTATCCCTGCTTATCCCGCTTTTCGATTTTGCCCCAGGTGTCGCGCAATGCCGCGGTCCGATTGAACACCGGCTTCTGCGGGGTGGAGTCCAGATCGACGCAGAAATAGCCCAGACGTTCAAACTGGTATCCGCGCAACGCCGGTGCGTCTTTCAGCGACGGCTCCAGTTTGCAGTCGGTCAGGACTTCCAGCGAACGGGGATTCAGATTGGCGGTAAATTCTTGACCTTCCTCCGTCGCGTTGGGATCTTCTTTGGTGAAGAGCTTGTCATAGATCCGTACTTCGGCATCCAGCGCGTGTGCGGCCGAAACCCAGTGGATGGTGGATTTCACCTTGCGTCCGTCGGGAGTATTGCCGCCTCGCGTTGCCGGATCGTAGGAGCAATGGACTTCCAGAATCTCGCCGGTGTTCGGATCTTTGACTGCGCTGGTGCAGGTTACAAGATAGCCATAGCGCAGCCGCACCTCGCGGCCCGGGGACAGGCGGAAGTACTGCTTCGGCGGATCCTCGCGGAAATCGTCCTGCTCGATGTAGAGCACGCGGGAGAAGGGCACCTTGCGGCTTCCGGCGCCGGGATCTTCCGGATTGTTGACCGCGTCCATCTCTTCCACGAGATTCTCCGGATAATTGTCGATGACCACCTTCAAAGGACGAAGCACAGCCATCACGCGCGGCGCCCGCCTGTTCAGGTCTTCGCGCACGAAGTGCTCGAGCATTTCGAACTCGATGATGCCGTTGGTCTTGGAGACGCCGATCGCCGCGCAAAAGTTGCGCAACGCTTCCGGCGTGTAGCCGCGCCGTCGTATACCCGCCAGCGTGGGCATGCGCGGATCATCCCAGCCGCTTACGTGTCCTTCCTGCACCAGGGTAAGCAGCTTACGCTTGCTCAACAACGTGTAGGTCAGATTCAGCCGGTCGAACTCGAACTGCTGCGAGGGGAAGATGCCCAGCTGCTCGATGAACCAGTTGTAGAGCGGCCGGTGGTCTTCAAACTCGAGGGTGCAAATGGAATAGGTAATCTTTTCCAGGGAATCCGACTGCCCGTGGGCAT
>CAZUCM010000464.1:0-1890 GCA_964619235.1 uncultured Terriglobales bacterium | reverse complement strand
GTCGAGGCGCTGGGACTGCATATGCATGTGGCCAAAGCGGAGCATCGCGTTGTTAACCTCAATACGCCCTGCGTTCCGGAAGGCGTGGACGACGCCAAGGTGCGCAAGACGCTCCTGGACCAACATGGCATCGAGATCATGGGCGGCTTCGGCCCGCTGGCGGGAAAGGTCTTCCGCATCGGCGTTATGGGACCGTTGGCTACCGAAGCTGAAGTGGCCGGATTCCTCAAGCATTTCGCCAAAGCCCTGGAAGCGGGCAGGAGCTAGCTGCGAGCAGTTGGTAGTTCTGCCGGCCGCTGACTGGAATGATTCATCAGATCTTTCCGGAAACCGAGAGAATGGCGCGTGTTCCCGGTGGAAGAGCCGGCCTTCAGGCCGGCGGCTAGAGCGACATTCTGGTTTGGGCTTTAGCCCCGGCTCGATCCCTCCGGGGCTAAAGCTTTCTTCATGATGAATTCAGGCCGGCTACCAGTGGTTCCCTTCAATACCGCGTCTTAATCACCAGATAAAGCAAGGTGCCCTGTACCTCTTTCATCCAGTGCGGCGTGTTTTTAGGGATAACGATCATATCGCCTTTGGCAAGGTGGTGTGTCTCTCCGCCGGTAACGGAGGTGCCGCGAATTTCCCCCGGCGACACGGTCTTCGCGTCCACGATGGTCCCGCCGGTCACCATGGTCACCGCGCCCTCCAGAATGTACATAACGTCGGCGTCGGTCACGTGCACTTCGACCAGGCCCGGCTCCGTCCGCCGGGCTGTATTGATCTGATAAGGATGCTCCGGAGAAAACTTGTAGAGCACGCCTCCCTTGGCAAAACTCTCTTCCACTTTTTCTTTATCGAAATACACGACTCCATTCGTACTCATTGCAGCGCCTTTCTGGCTGTCAGCGGCTGGGGCCGCGGTTTGAGATTTCTCCGGCCGATCCATCTGCGCGGAGGCCATGCCTGCGGCGGCCACCATCAGAACGGCAAGAATACAAACTTTTCCGGGACTCATCATGCTTTCTCCTGTGCGCGGTAATCGTCTGGAAGTATATCGAAGCACGCAGCCGAGTTCTATCGTTTGCGAACAAAAACCGTGGCCTGTTCGTCGGAGTACACCGTTTCGAACCGCGAATCGTGCTGCAACTCGCGTGCAAGCGGCAGGTATGGCTCCAGAATCACCAGATTCGCCCGCTCCAATGCCGGATCTTCCCGCCAATCCGGTCCCGCCCCGGCGACCGACAAATAATGTTCAAGGAACTGATCGGGATAAAGATCGGCCCGGCCGTCAATGGAAACCGGGTATTCCGGAAGGTTCCCGATCAGGAATCCGCCTTCGTTGAAGGAGTTATAAAGCGGCCCGGGCAGGTGCTGCTGGCGCAGGAAGCGCACGGCCTGTAAGGGGTACACGCTGGCAATCGATTTCATCGCGGAGGCCCGGCTGAAGCCGCTATCCAGGCCATGCAACGTCAGTACGCCCGCGATGCCCAGCAGGATCACCGTCAACCGGAGAACACCGGTACGGTCCGCCGTCTCTTCCGCTATTTCACGTTCCTTACCGAGCATCTTCAGGCAATCGGCAATCACCAGCGCGGCCGGAATGGCGACAAACCAGGCGTCGCGGGCGGTGCGAAAAGCAATCAGCGACGCGGCCAACAGAAAAGCCAGCTTGAAGCAATCTATCTTGCGGCAGCGTCCAAGCAGGAAGAATGCGCCCAGAACCAGCAACAGCTGAACATAGTGGGCGCTTTGCCGGAAACTGACAGCGTGCATTTCGGAGATGAACGTAAACGCGGTTCTGGTTCCAGCGTACGTCCAGACCACCCGATACAAGCCGGCCATGTATGGATTTACCAGCGTTGCCAGCGCCGACAAACCGAAAACGCACCACAATGTGGCCAAGGTTGC
>CAZUCM010000463.1:0-1895 GCA_964619235.1 uncultured Terriglobales bacterium | reverse complement strand
CACCAGTGGGGCGACTTTGGCAAAATCCTTGAGTTTCAAAGTCACTGCGCTGGTGACGCGATAGCCGAGGAGCTTGCGTTTCGGTTGCCGCCAGTCGTAGACCGGAGAGATGGAAAAATAACCAATTTCGGCGCTCTTCGGTTCGATGCCGTTGCCGCGGAGGAGCTGCCGAATCTGTTCGGCAGCGCGGCTGGCGTGATCGTAGGCCTCTTTGGCGGTGGCTTCCTGCGGCGCAAGATTGAACTGCAACTCGGCGGTGTCCGGAGCCGCTTCGAAGCGGCCCTCGGCGCCTACGAACACGGTGTTCGGTGCAGCGCTTATGCCCGGCGTCTGCTGGGCAGAGGCCGCCAAGGTTGCGATTACGACGATGAGGAATGCTGCCAATTGTGCCCAACGAGTTTTCATCTCGTGCCTCCGGATGTCCGATTTTCTCGCAAAAGGCCGAGAACGGGAAGAGCGGCAGGATTTTGAGCGCGGCGGGAAGCGGGATGGGAAGAGCAAAACTCAGGGACCGGGGAGTGCGTCACAATAACTGGAGCGCATTCAAACCGCCCTGCACCGGTTGGCACAAACCCTGGAAATTGCCCGCTGAAGTACCCTCAGGCTATCTTGCGGGCCTGGTACTTGGGGGCAATCTGGTCGATATGGCTGGCCAGAGCAATGTCGCGCCAGGTGATCCCCCCGGCATCGTGCGAAGTCAGCGATAAGATGACCTTGTTGTAGCGCACATCGATATCAGGATGATGGCCCATCAACTCCGCTTTTTCCCCCACAGCGTTGACAAAACCCAGGGCTTCCGGGAAGCCGGAAAACTCGATCGTCCGTCCCAGCGCCGTACCCGTCGAGGTCCAATTCACCAGGCGAGTCTTTAGAATATTTACCAATTCGCGGTTTTCCACACGGTCCGATCCAGACATAAACTTCCTCACGCCCAACTGCTTGAATGGTTGGATGCAGGAAATGGCAGTGCTTGTTGCCGGAAAGGTGAGGGCCGGGAGGCTATCGTTCGGCGACTTTGGATAACTTCTGGATTTCGGAGAACTGCTGGACTTGCACGTTGATTTCGTGCCGCAAATCGCGCCAGATGCTTTCCGGCATGGAGAGGAAAGTCTCCACGACCTGAGGATCGAATTGCCTTCCCGACCAGAGAACAATTTCGTCGCGCGCGGTGGAGAAGGGTTGCGCCGGCCGGTAGGGGCGGTCGGAACAGATCGCGTCCAGCGTATCCGCCACGGCGAAAATTCTGGCCCCCAGAGGAATCTGCTCGCCCTTGAGTCCGCGAGGATATCCGGTGCCGTCCCAGCGCTCCTGGTGCGAATAAACGATGTCAGCGGCTTCCTGAAGGAATGGGATCTTGCGCAGCATCTGATATCCGCGATCGCAGTGCTCGCGCATGATCGCAACTTCCGGTTCATTTAACTTGCCTGGCTTGCGCAAAATGGCATCCGGTATCGCCATTTTGCCGACATCGTGCAGGAAGGCGCCGCGGGCGATTACCTTGATGCGGTCGTGGGTAAGGCCCATGGCGCGGGCGATGGCAATCGTGAATGCCGTGACGCGCTTGGAGTGGCCTTCGGTTTCGGCGTCCTTCAGATCAAGAGCGTCGCCCAAGGCTTCCAGCGTGATGTCGTAAGAGCGTTCCAGATCCTGCATGGCCTGCCGCAATTGCTCAGTGCGGGCCGCGACCAGGGTTTCCAGATTCACCTGATAAGCGCGGTTTTCCTTGCGAAGGCGGCGGTTTTCCTCGCCTCCGACGGCTCATCCTTCGTCACCGGCCAGACCATCGTCGTCGACGGCGGCTTCCTCGCCAGCGGCGTCAACCAGTAATTTCTTTTCTTTAAATCAATGGGCGCATGGCCGCAACTCCGGCCATGCGCCCCAATTTCATTTCCGAT
>CAZUCM010000462.1:0-1950 GCA_964619235.1 uncultured Terriglobales bacterium | reverse complement strand
CGGTCTGTCCAGCCCCAGCGACTTTGCAAATATCCGAAACTCCAGCGCGGCGGACTCGCTGAGCCGAAAATGTTTCAGCAGAGCCAGGTCGGAGTTAAAGCGATGCGGATTATTCAGAAAATTTCTGCCGGCGTCACCGAAGGTGAGCCCGCGCGGAGCGACGAACTCCAGGGGATTTCCCAGGAGCGGGCCCTCGTTCTGCGCGTTCACCACCGTACCCGAGCTCTGCCCCGTGGTGATGATGGTGGCCGGAGCATAATACCTTCCCGCGGAAACCACGTCGGGGTAAGAGGCCGCGATGCCCAGCCCGCTGGCCACACCGGCATTGTCGGTCATGGAAATACCGTCATTTCCCGCGCTGTTGATAACGGAAAACGGAGTGCCCGACTGAAAAACCGTTAACCCCGAAAGCTCCCAACCATCCATGAGGACCCGCCCCCAGCGGCTCAAAGGCGAGGCCGGGTCCGAATCCCCGGCTCGCGAAGCCTGCGAACATGGGTGCTGGTCGTCCGCCACGCACCAGGGCTGCCGCCACGAGCGCAGAAAATTCCTCAGCCCCGCGCCGGGAATTCTGTACAGATAGTTAATCGTCAACGAGTGCCGCTGATCGAAATCGGAACTTGCCCGGTTCTCTTGCAGATCGTACGAGTTGACCAGAACCGGATCGCTCCGGTCCGAAGAGTCGTCGATCGAGTGACTATAGACGTATACCACTCCCCCGGTAAGCGCCCCGGCGGTGCGCTGCACCTTCATCTGCACCGAGTTATAGTTGGAATTGGCCACGTTCTGCAGCGAGTAGATCTTTCCCAATCCCGGATAGGGCCGATTCGGCAAGGAGTTGACGTTCGGGAGGCCCTGTATTCCCGTGCAGGCCGCCTCCATATAGACATAGGCCGGATTTGGCTGCGCTATTACCGTTCCATTGGCCAGCGAAAACGAAGACTTAGTGCTATTCCAGGAGGTGCAATCCGACAGCGTCAGCGGTTCATTCGGGCCGAAAGGATTCTCGCTGGCCGGCAACGGTTGCGCCTGATTGAGCTGCCGCTCAACCGTCAAGTGCGTTCCTTTACTTCCCACATAGGCGACATCGAGCATAAGACGGGTAGCCAGTTGCCGCTGCGCGCCGAAACTCCATTGCTGGACATACGGCCACACCGCCCGGGTGGGAATCGAGGTGACGTCGAGAGGATAGACGCTGTGGGCGGGTAACGGATTCCCCGGAGTGTCGCAACTGGAGTTGTTCCCGTTCCCATACCCCACGTCGCCAATGCACGAATAACTAAAGGGATTGGGCTGGGTCATGGAAAGCACCAGCGGCGAGCTGGCTTCCAGCGAACCGGTGTTCGCTTCATTCCCCGTGCCGTGCTCGTAGAAGATGCCATAGCCGCCACGGATCGAGGTCCGGGCATCGCCGCTCGGGTCCCAGGCAAAGCCAATCCGCGGCGCCGTATTGAAGAGATGTCCTTTCATGCAGCTTGCGGGCACGCCGTTCACGCCGCACTGCACCAGCCCCAGTTCACTGGCCACGCCGGGATCAAGCTGCGAGCTCGCAGCGTTGAGCTGCACCGCGGCCCCCGTAGTCTTATCAAGAAGATTTCCGGTATTCGGGTCCACCGCGAACGCCGAGCGGTTAAAGCGCGACGCTTCCCAGTTCCACACGTTGTTGTTCTTCTCGCTGTAGGTGCCAAACAGGCTGACGCGCACCCCCAGGTTCAGCGTGAGCCGCTGGGTCACCTTCCAGTCGTCCTGCAAATAAGGCTCGCCAATCTGGAAGCGCTGGTAGTAGCGCTGTTGTCCGGAATCCTGAGTGTAGCTTTGGATATAGCCATTGTTGCCGAGCAGAAAATCGGTGAAGGCGTTGCCGGTGCTGTTGGCCAGATTGTTGAACGTCAGCATGCCCTGCTGCTCTCCGCTGGCCGCCCCAATGACGTTGTTCGTCTGATTGCGCTG
>CAZUCM010000461.1:0-1955 GCA_964619235.1 uncultured Terriglobales bacterium | reverse complement strand
GAGGTGCAGGCGGCGCGCGTACATATCGTGATGCCGAAAGATTCGCTGTTCACCGATAAGGAACAGGAAGCGAAGGCTTCCATTGTGTTGACGCTGAAGCGCATGCCGTCCGAGGAGTCGGAGCTGGCCATCCGGCAACTGGTGGCCGGAGCCGTGGAAAACCTGCGGCCGGAAAACGTTACCCTGGTCGACAGTACCGGCCGCATGCTGAGCGCGGGAAATCACCATGGCGGCTCGGCCACCGATGGCGAACTGGAACGTACGCTCACCGACAAACTGCTGGCCACCGTGGAACCCATCGTCGGCCACAATCGCGTGCGCGCCAGCGTGAATGTGGAATACGATCTGGCCACGACCGAAGATAATAAAGAGAGTTTCGATCCCAACTCCACGGTCGCCCTCACCACGCAAAAGTCGGAGGAAATCGTCGGCGCGGGACAAGCCCAGTCCGGAGGAGTGCCGGGAACCACCAGCAACGTTCCCAGTAAAGGGCAGCCGCCGGCGAAACCCAATACCGTAGCCGGGCCGGCGCAATCGAGCCGCACGGAAAGCAATACCTACGCGGTCAATCACTCGCAGCATCACGTGATGCAGCCGGCCGGCGCCATACGGCGCATTTCCGCGGCCGTCCTGCTGGACGCCAGCGCCAACCTGACGGGCGATCAGTTGAAGCAGGTTGCGCAACTGTCGCGCGCCGCCCTGGATATCGACAGCAATCGCGGCGATACCGTGGAGGTGCAGAGCATTCCATTCGCGCAAGCTCCGGCGGAGCCGGTGGAGGCCCCCAGCATTCCGACCCAGGTGGGCAACGTCATCACGCGCTGGATTTCCCTGATACGCTATGCGGGCATTTTCCTGCTGTTCATGGTGGTGTACTACCTGGTGCTGCGTCCGTTGCGGAAGCAGATGGCCCTTACGCTGCGGCAGGTCAGCGCCAATATAGCGGCCTCGGCGCCGCGGCTGGCGGTTGCGGCGGCCGGCAAGTCGTCGCTGTCTTCCACCGTACAAGCGGAATTGGATGCCCAGGCCCAGGCGCTTGGGGATCCCGAATTACGGCGCCAGGTGATCGACAAAATCAAACGGGATCCTCCGACAGCCGGCAGATTGATTCAGAGCTGGGTGCGTCAGAATGCGGAGCGTAGATGAATACCGCCGTCAACAGTCTGCAAAAAGCCGCCGTGCTGATGGTCATCTTGGGCGATGAAGTGGCCAGCAACATTTACCGTGCGCTTCCCGAACGGGAAGTGCAGGAGTTGACCCGGGAAATCGCCGAACTCGATTATGTATCACCCGAGCTGGCGTTTCAGGTTCTGGAAGACTTCAACCGCCTGCAGCTGACGCAGGAGTACGTCGCCCTGGGCGGCACCGAGTATGCCAGCCGCCTGCTGGTGAAAGCCTTCGGAGAAGATGGCGCGAAAGTGCTGCTGGAAGAACTGGAACGCGCACTGGAGGCGCAGGCCGGCAATCTGGATTCTCTGCAGAAGGCCGATCCCACGCAGTTGGCGAAGTTTATTGAAGGCGAACACCCGCAGACCATCGCCCTGGTCATCGCCCACTTGGATGCCAAGCAGGCTTCGTCCCTGCTGGAGACGCTGCCGGAAAGAACCCGCGCCGAAGTGGTGCGCCGTCTGGCCGAAATGCGGCAGTTTTCCCCGGAAATGGCGAACAAGGTATCCACCGTGCTCAATAAGAAGCTGCAATCGCTGGGTCAGCAGAAGCAGCGCGGATATGCCGGTTTCAAGGCCGTGGCCGATCTGTTGAACCGCCTGGAGCCGGCGGCCAGCAAGATTATTCTCGACAATATCGAATTGCAGGATCCCAAGCTCGCCCTGGCCATTCGCAACCTGATGTTCACCTTCGAAGATCTGCTGACGGTGGCCGATGCCAGTATCCGCGAACTGCTGGCCAACGTCGACAAGAAGACTCTGGCGATGGCGCTCAAGGGCGCTTCCGAA
>CAZUCM010000460.1:0-1986 GCA_964619235.1 uncultured Terriglobales bacterium | reverse complement strand
ACTTCCACCGTGTGAAGATGGCACTCTACCGCTGAGTTAAGCGCCCACTCGCGGGATGCTGTTATTCTAGCAGACGTCCCGCGAAGTCGCCTACACTGTTGATAGGGATACCGGTTCCGCTTCGGTTCCCCAGTGCTGAAAGAGGCCCGGCGGCGCCATTCGCAGGGCGGGTTAGAAGGGCTTTTCCTGCCTGTTAAGACCATGGCGGCAGGAATTCAGGATATTCATGGCATTTAAGGGATTGAACCAGACCGGGGAAGCGGCGCAACTTTCGGGGCAGGCTAGGGTTAGATCCAGTGTGAGCAGCATTGCCCTCGATCGGAGTGTACTGGCTTGCGGCGTGGCAGCCCCGGAGGAGGCGGTCACGGACGAGCCGTTCTATGGTCTTGAGCCCTCCAGTGATGCCGAGGTCATGCTGCGGGCAAAGTCCGGGGACGACGGAGCTTTTTCTTATCTGGTCGAAAAATACCGGCGGCCCATGGTTGGCTTCATGTATCGCATGACGCATAACGCGGCCACGGCGGAAGAACTGGCACAGGAAGTCTTTCTCCGGGTCTATCGATCCCGGGAAACGTACAAAGCCGAGGCGAAATTCACCACCTGGTTGTACCGGATTGCCACCAATCTGGCGATGAACCACGCCCGCGACACGCGCAATCAGCGGCCGGACGTCACCATGAGCCTGGATGAGCCGGATACGGATACCGGTTTGACCCTCGACGTAGCCGATAGCCACGAGAGCGTGGAGCAGGATCTCTTGCGCCGCGAGCGGCTGGCCGGCATCCGCCAATGCGTCCAGGCCTTGCCGGAACGCCAGCGCATGGCCGTGCTCATGCATAAATATCAGGGTATGGACTACCGGCAGATTGGTGAAGTTTTAAAGTTGAGTGAAGCGGCGACCAAATCGCTTCTGTTCCGCGCATACGAAACCTTGCGCCAGCGATTGCAGCAATTCTTGTGAGGCCTTTATGAAGTGTACCGATATTGGCGAACAACTGATGGATATGGCCATGGGCCTGCCGGCCGAAATGCAGGTGGAAGCGCATGTGCACGCCTGTCCTGCCTGCGCCGGGCGGCTGGAATCGCTGCGGCAGACCATGACGCTGCTGGACGAATGGCAGGCGCCGGAGCCGTCGCCTTATTTTGATTCCCGCCTGGGGGCGCGTCTGCGCGAACAAGGCGCCCGCCCTCGCGGATGGTTTATCTGGCTGAAGAAACCGGTTTTGGCCGGCGCGCTGGCTGCGCTGCTGATTGTCGCCGGCCTGCTGATCGGCCCCAGCTACATTGCCGTGGCGCCGGTTGCCACCATCGCCGTCAGCCAGCCGCAACCCGGCACCGCGGTAGGCGATCTTCAGGACCTGGAAAAAAATCACGAAATCTTTACGAATTTCGATATGCTGGATAATCTTTCGGCCGACGAGCCACAGAGCGCCAATCCGTAAGGAGTCTTTGAGTTGCATACGCCCAGGTTCATTGCCGCGTTGTTGTTGACCTCGCTGCTGGCGGTTGCAGGCGCGAGTGCCCAGCACCCCGGCTACGGCGAAAACCGCGACCGGCCGCAGGGAGGACAGCGGGGCGAATGGCATCGTCAGGGAGGCGCGGGATCATGGCTTCGCCGCCATCAGGACTTGCCGCCGGCGGAGCAACGACGCGCGTTGGAAAGTGACCCCGACTTCCGGAGCTTGCAACCGGAACGGCAGCAGGCTCTGCGGCAGGGTCTGGACCACTTCAACAGCCTTCCCCCCGAGCAGCGCCAGCGCGTGTTGCAGCGGATGGAGACCTGGGCCCGGCTGACTCCCGCGCAAAAAGACCGCGCGCGCAATTTCTTCAGTCAGTACCGCGGTCTGCCCGATGACCGGAAGCAAGCCGTCAGAAGTGCCTTCGGGAATCTGCAGGCCATGAGCCCGCAGGACCGCCAACGCGCCCTCGAATCCCCGGCTTTCCGCAATACCTTCAGCTTCCAGGAGCGGGACATCCTGCGCGGCA
>CAZUCM010000459.1:0-2003 GCA_964619235.1 uncultured Terriglobales bacterium | reverse complement strand
CTGGCGGTGCGTGAAGCCGCGTTGCCTTCGGCTGAACGCGAAGCGTTTCTTGAGCAACTGATCGTACGCCGCGAGCTCGCCATCAACTTCGTACGCTTCAATCCGAATTATGATTCGCTGGAATGCATTGAGCCTTGGGCAGACCGGTCATTCGCACTGCATTGCAGCGATCCGCGGCCCGTCACCTACAGCAAGCGGCAGTTCGAGAACGCCGAGACCCACGACCCGCTGTGGAACGCCGCACAGCGTCAGATGGTAAGCACCGGTTGGATGCATAATCACATGCGTATGTACTGGGCAAAGAAGATACTCGAATGGAGCCCGTCGGTGGCTGCGGCTTTCGATACTGCACTAAGCTTGAACGACCGCTTTGAACTGGACGGACGCGATCCCAACGGTTATGCCGGCGTGGCGTGGGCGATTCTAGGCAAGCACGACCGCGCGTGGCCGGAACGGCCGATCTATGGCAAGGTGAGATACATGTCATTCGCCAGCACCTCGCGTAAGTTCGACAGCAAGCGTTATATAAATTACGTCAGCGCCCTTGGCGCATGAATAGCCACTTGGACCAAAGTTTGACCAACGCAATCGGCTGATGCCCGATTTGCACGACTGGCCCTGGGTCCTATGTGAAGGGGCGATAGGGCCCGCCGCTTCTTGGGCGTTGATCAGTTCCCGCTGCGCGTTCACTCAGCTGTCATTCGGCTCGCTATCCGATGTGGTGCTTGCCGGTAACTCGATCAGGTAGCGTCTTACCGTCTGCCGGCCGGCTCCAAGGGCAGGGCGCCTTGCGTTCTCCCTTCAGTCTCGCCGGGCAGAAACACGGCAACGACCGTGCCCGTTGGCCGGGAACCGGTCCGGCTGCGAATCCGGATCGAGCCGCCGTAACGCTCGACGATCTCCCGCACCACCCACAGCCCCAACCCAGTGCCCTTTTCCGTCTTGGTCGTGAAAAAAGGCTCAAATATCCTGTCCCGGAACGACGGCGGAATGCCATGGCCCGAATCAGCGAAGGTGATCTGCACTCCGTGCCGCATCTCCGGCGGTAAGGTGTGACAGGAGCGCACCCGCAAGCGGATGGTCCCACCCGGTTCCGTGGCCTCGATCGCGTTCAATAGAAGGTTTGAGAACAACTGCCGCAGATCTCCGCGGCAAGCACGAAGGTTGCCCGCCGAGTCGTAGCGCTTGTCAATGTTGAGCTGCGGTCCGGCAAGCCTGTCTCTGTACACCTCAAGAATGTCTTCGAGAAGTTCCGCCACATTCAATACTGCAGGCGGCGACGATTCCCGGTACAGCCCGAGGGTTTGATTGGCAATGTGGACCACCCGCGCCAGTTCTCGCTGTGCGACCGCCACGTAACCGGCAGCTTCGGGATCATTTACCGTACGTCCCTGCATGAGAAAAAGCAGGTTCGTAACCGAAGTCAGGGGATTATTGATCTCATGCGCCATGGAAGACGCTAACTGGCCCACCGCCAGGAGCTTCTCAGTTCGATGCAAGGTTTCTTCGGTCTGCTTCTGGCGCCGATGAACCGATTGCAGAGCCGCGATCAGCAAGACCATCACCGTGGAGGCTGAGCTGAACAGCAGGAAGCGAATCAAGTCGTCGCGGTCGTGCAACAGGAAAGAACCCCGGGGAAGCAAGAGATCGGCCCCGACGATACTGAGTCCGATCGCAAAGAGTCCAGGGCCGCGTCCGCCGATCCAGGTACTGGCAACCGCCGCCACCATGAAGAAGCTGAAAAACGGGTCGTGCCTGACGTCCGGGGCCAAAGGGGTGAGGGCCATGGCCACGACCGTCAAGACAGCAGCAACCCCGTAAGACGTTAGTGCCGACCGCTCATTCCGGCCATCGAGGAATTTGGACAACCAATTGTGATGCACTACTGGCGGCATTGCATTAACCCGTAGGAGCGCTGGTGCGTTGCGCAAGAGAACAGGGCCAATTAAAGATTAGCACGGAAAACCAAGCGCCTCCGATCCCGCCAAGCGGGCGCAAATGCA
>CAZUCM010000458.1:0-2019 GCA_964619235.1 uncultured Terriglobales bacterium | reverse complement strand
GACCCTCGAGGCCGTGCGCCGCATCAAGAAGGAGCTCCCGGAAGTTAAGACTTTGCTCGGGGTCAGCAACATCAGCTTTGGCTTGAATACCTATCCCCGCCGTGTGCTCAACAGTGTTTTTATGTACGAGGCAGTGAACAACGGCCTGGATATGGCTATTGTGAACTACTCTAAAATCTACCCATTACACAAGATTCCTGAAGCTGAAGTTGCGCTGGCGAAGAAGCTGGTGTACCACGACACCTCGGCGGGCGATCCGCTGCAGAATTTCATGGCGCACTTTGCCGGCATGGATAAGAAGGCGGAGGCGCCGGAGCCGGAAGTGGAGCGGCTGGCGATCGAGGATCAGCTCAAGTTCAGCATTATTCAGGGCGAGAAATCGGTGGGCCACGGCGAACACCGCCGTTCGCTGGAAGAGCTGCTGGATCAGGCGCTGTTGACCTACTCGCCGCTGGACCTGATTAACAATGTCTTGCTGGACGGCATGCGTACCGTGGGCGAGTTGTTTGGCGCCCGCAAGATGCAGCTGCCTTCTGTGCTGGATTCGGCTTCGGTGATGAAACAGGCGGTGGCCTATCTGGAACCGAAGATGGCGAAGACGGACAATTCGCGCAAGGGAACCATGGTGTTGGCAACGGTGAAGGGCGATGTCCACGATATCGGCAAGAACCTGGTGGACATCATTTTGAGCAACAACGGCTATAAGGTGGTGAACCTGGGCATTAAGCAGCCCTCGGACAGCATTATTGCCGCCGCCCAGGAGCACAAGGCGGATGCTATTGGCTTGAGCGGATTGCTGGTGAAGTCCACGCTCGAGATGAAGTACGTCATTCAAGATCTCCAGCAACAGAAGCTGGTCTACCCGGTGATCTGTGGAGGCGCCGCTCTTACCCGCAAATATGTGGAAGACGACTTACGGCGCGAGTATTCCTCCTCGGTGTTCTATGCCGGTGACGCCTTTGACGGGCTGCACTTCATGGAAGATCTGATCTCGCCGGAGCGCCGCGAAGCGTGCCTGCAGGAGGGCCGGGCGGTGAAGGAATTTGCCCGTGCCGCCGCCGCCGGCTCGGAAGCGGAAGTTTCAACCGAGCGTAGCGCCGTGGTGGACCCCGCGGCCAGCATCCCCCAGCCTCCGTTTTGGGGCGTGCGGGTGCGCAAGGACTTCAACCTGCGCGAGGTATTCCAGTACATCAATGAAACCGCGCTCTTCAAGAATCAATGGCAGCTGAAAACGGCATCGCAGAGCGATTACCTGCGTCTGGTGGAGGAGAAGTTCCGCCCAACGCTGCTCAAACTGGAAGAAGAGGTTATTACCAGCGGCCTGTTCCAGCCGAAGGCGGTATGGGGCTATTTTCCGGTGCAGAGCGAAGGCAACGAGGTCATTGTTTTCGATCCCGAATCGGTTGGCGGGGAAGCGGGCGCTGCCGCTTCGGGGGCGCGCGAGCTCTTGCGTTTCGCCTTTCCGCGGCAGAAGGAAGGCCGGCGGTTATGCATCGCCGACTTTTTCCGTCCGCGCGCTTCAGGCGAATTGGATGTGCTGGGTCTGGTGCTGGTTACCATCGGCGATAAAGCATCGGTGGAAACCCAGCGGCTCTTCGAAGCCGGCGAGTATACGAAATATCTATACCTGCACGGTCTGAGCGTGGAAGCGGCGGAAGCGCTGGCGGAATACCAGCACAAACTGATGCGCGCGGAACTGGGCATTGCCCAGCAGGACTCCCCCGAAATCCGCGATCTGTTTCATCAGAAGTATCAAGGCTCGCGATATTCCTTCGGCTATCCGGCCTGCCCCAATCTGGAAGACCAGACGAAGTTGTTCACCTTATTGCATCCGGAAGAAAACGTCGGCGTGCGCCTGACGACCGGCTTCCTGCTGGAACCGGAACAAAGCACCTCGGCCATCCTGGTGCACCATCCCTCGGCCAAGTATTTCGTAGCCTAGGACTCGAAACTCGAAACTCGAAACTTGAAACGGGGTTCTCGGGGATGGTGGGCGGTGCAGGACTCGAACCTGCGACC
>CAZUCM010000457.1:0-2148 GCA_964619235.1 uncultured Terriglobales bacterium | reverse complement strand
CCAGCCGGCCTCGTTTTCCAACGCCACCGTCACCGGCCCCTATGCCTATACCGTGGCGGGGGAAAGCTCATCGAGCGGCCCATTCGCTTCGGGTGGCCTGTTTGCCGCCGACGGCAATGGCAATATCACCGGCGGCGTTCAGGACATCAATAATTCCGGGAGCGGCGGCAAGAATGTTGCCGTGACCGGCACTTACAGCCTTGCCGCCACCGGCCGCGGTCTATTGACCTTGAGCGGCAGCGCCGGCGTCTCCGATTTCGTCTTTTATCCGACCGCCTCATCGGGGCTGCAAATGATGGGAAGCGACCCGTTGCCGGTCGTCAGCGGTACCGCATTCGCGCAACAGCCGGCGTCGTACTCGCTTTCCTCTCTGCAGACGAATTATGGATTCAATATCAGCGGCGTGGCCGCAAATGCCGGGGAAGTGGATGCCGTTGCCCTGATCACGGCCAACGGCACCGGCAAGCTGACCGGCGACGCCGATTTCAACTTTTCCGGCGCGCTCTCGCCGCAGTTGGCCTTCGATGGCACTTATACCATGTCCTCGAATGGCCGCGGAACCGCAATCCTGAAAAGTTCCGAAGGTACGCAGAACTTTACTCTATACGTTGTCAGTCCAAGCCAGGTGTTGTTAATCGAAACCGACCCCGGCTTGATTTCCGCCGGCACCATGTTGCAGCAATAGCGCCTCGGGGATTTCAAATTTGAAATTTGAAATTTGAAATTTGAAATCCCCCTGACTCTGCTCCTCCTCCTCCGTGGCGAAAAGCCAATTGCCCCTGCCGGTTCATGTTATCCTGCCTCCCATGATCAAAGTTTTGCTTGCAATGTTGTTGTTTGGCTGCATGGCTGTGGCCGAAGAGCCGAAGGTGATTTCGCTGTGGCCGGGCGTGGCTCCGGGATCGGAGCGTTGGACGCAGAAAGAGGGCGAAATCAAGGTTCCCGCCGATCCGGGGCCGCGCATCGTCAACGTTACGCACCCGTCCTTGACGGTGTTTTTGCCGCCGCCGGCTGCCGCCAATGGGACCGCCGTCATCATATGCCCGGGTGGCGGCTTCTTTCGTCTGGCGATCGAGCATGAAGGATACGCCGCCGCACGCTGGCTGAACTCGATCGGGGTTGCGGCTTTTGTGCTCAAGTACCGGGTGATGCAAACCGGAGATGCGGGCGAAAAGGATCCGGCCGTCATGGAAGCCAGGAAGAGGGAAGTCCTCCCCTTGGCCCTGGCCGACGCGCAACAGGCCATTCGCCTGGTGCGCAAGCGGGCCGCGGAGTGGGGCATTGCGCCGAATCGCATTGGAATCCTGGGCTTCTCCGCCGGCGGTTATTATGCCGACGCCGTCGCCCTCAATCACGATTCCGAAAGCCGCCCTGATTTTGTGGGCTCGGTTTATGCCGTGGCGCAAGATGACTTTACCGTGCCCAAAGATGCGCCGCCGTTGTTCTTGGCGCAAGCCAATGACGACAAGTTTGTGGACCCGGAAACCGGCAGCGTGAGACTGTATTTGGCCTGGCGCAAGGCGGGAATTCCGGTGGAACTGCACGTTTTTGGGCATGGCGGTCATGGTTTTGGAATGTACCGGAAGGGCCTGCCCGTGGATGCCTGGAGCGATCTTTTTCGCACCTGGCTCGATGCCCAGGGTCTGCTGAAGGCCAGATAGCCGCAAACTCCCAGGCAAACTCCCGGCCGGTTCCGGCTTGCTGCTTGCTGCTAATTCTTGATACTCAACTGACTCACCTTCATCCACTCCCATGCGCTGGTGACCATGTCGTGCAGAGAACGCGTGGGTTTCCAGCCGAGCAATTGCTGGGCTTTTCCGGCTTTTGCGATCAACCGTGGAGGATCGCCGGGACGCCGGGGACAATTCTTTACCGGCAATGGTTTTCCGGTGACGAGTTCCACCTCGTTCAGCACCTGGCGGTTGGAGTAGCCTTCTCCGGTTCCCAGGTTCAAGGCCATGGACTTGCCGTGGGCGGCCAGATGTTCCAATGCCAGAACGTGCGCCGTGGCGAGATCTTCCACGTGAATGTAGTCGCGCACGCAAGTGCCATCCGGCGTGGGATAATCTTCGCCAAACAGGCTGAGCTGTGGGCGCAATCCGGCGGCTGCCAGCAGGGCGGAGGGAATCAGATGCGTCTCCGGATCGT
>CAZUCM010000456.1:0-2177 GCA_964619235.1 uncultured Terriglobales bacterium | reverse complement strand
GAAGCGCGAAAGGCTTAGAGCCAAAGAATTCAGGGCGCTCCACACCGGTGTCTGTGTGAAACGCCCTGAATCGTAATACCGTGAAACTTAGCGCCCGGTGGCGGTGCCGACGGTCGCGCCATTCGCCCAGCAAATCAAGCCGGGAGAGAAAGGCGCCGACAAGTCGGCGTGATTCGGCCGCACACGGATGGTAAATCCATGCCGCCCGCTGCGCTGCACGGAAGTCTGGCCGGTATAGCCGTATATCCCATCGCTCTCTTTGCCTTCGGACTGCATAGGAACGGCAACACCATCGACGATTTCGCCTTGCGTATCGACGCGGCCGACATAGAGCTCGACGATCACGTCCTCCGGCAGCAACTCGCCCAAATGGACCTGTGCGCGCACCTGGATGGTAGAGGAAACCGCAACGCTAACCGACGGCGCCTCCTCGACCTTGCCGACCCACACGTTGCTCCATTCCCGGCGGATGCGGGCCAGCGCCGCCGCCAGGGCCTTGGCGCGGGCGGCATTGTCCGCTTCCAGCGCGTGAAACTGCTGATGGGCCTTCGAGTACACGTCAGTCATGTACTCGCTGACCATGCGATGCGTGTTCACGTAGCGGCACAGCGAGCCGATGCAGGCCTTCATGCGATCCACCCATTCGCGCGGAATGCGATCCAACCCGCGTTCATAGAAAGTGGGAACAATATCGCGCTCCAGCACATCGTAAAGCGCCTCGGCCTCCACGTGATCCTGATAGGACAAATCCTGGTAGTTTTCGCCGTTGCCGATGGCCCAGCCGATTTTGGGGGAAAAGTGAGAGTCGTTCCAAACTTCGTCCCACCATCCATCCAGGGTACTCAGATTGAGTACGCCATTGGCCGCGGCCTTCATGCCGCTGGTGCCGCTGGCTTCATTGGGACGCAGCGGCGTATTCAACCACAGATCCACGCCCTGCACCAGATAACGCGCCACCGAAAGATCGTAGTCTTCCAGAAACACGATGTGGCGGCCGATATCGGGATGCCGGCTCAACTGCGTAATCTGCCGGATCAATTCCTTTCCGGCGTCGTCTTGCGGATGAGCCTTTCCGGCAAAGATCAACTGCACCGGCCGGCTGGTATCGCTCAACAGGCGGTGCAGGCGCGACATGTCGCGCAAGATCAACGTACCGCGTTTGTAAGTCGCAAAACGGCGGGCAAATCCTATGGTCAGCGCGTCGGGGTCCAGAACCTCGTCGGCGGCTTCAATTTCCGTCTGCGAGGCGCCGCAACGAATGCGCTGCATGCGCACGCGCTGCCGGGCCCAGGCCACCAGCCGTTCACGGCGGCGCTCATGGGTGCGCCACAGCTCTTCGGCGGGGATGGAATACGCGCGCTGCCAAGTTTCGCCGTTGGCCGGCTCATCGTACCAGTTGGGTCCGATGTAGCGCTTGTACAGCTGATTCATTTCCAGAGAAATCCAGCTGCGGAAATGAACTCCGTTGGTGACATGATGAATCGGTATTTCGTCCCCGGGAACCCCGGGCCACAGCGATTGCCACATGTTGCGGCTGACCTCGCCGTGCAACTTGCTCACGCCGTTGGAGCGCGAGGCCAGGCGCAGGGCCAGCACGGTCATGCAAAACTGCCCCGTTCCCCGCGTCAGTCCCAGTTCCAGAAATTCCTTCTGTCCCAGGCCGAGTTGCCGGGCTGTGTTCCAGAAGTATCGCTCCATCTGTTCGGGAGTGAAATAATCGTGTCCGGCTTCCACCGGAGTATGCGTGGTAAACACCAGGCTGGCCGAAGCCAGTTCCCGCGCTTCGGCGAAGTTCAACCCGTAAGTCTTCATGAGCTGGCCAAGATGCTCCAGCGCCAGAAACGCGGAATGGCCCTCATTCATGTGACAGATCGTCGGATTCAGCCCGGCGGCCAGCAGTGCGCGATAGCCGCCGATGCCGAGCACAATCTCCTGTTGCAGTCTCATTTCGCGGTCGCCGCCATACAACTGGTCGGTAATGCGGCGGTCTTCCGCGCGGACATTCAGCGGTATATTCGTATCCAGAAGATAGAGCGGAACGCGGCCCACCTTTACCTGCCATACCTGGGCAAAGACGGCGCGGCCCGGCAATTCCACCTGCACCACGATCGCCTTGCCATCGGGACCGCAGGCCAGCGACAGCGACAGCCACAGATTCAGCGCGAGCCATGGTGTTT
>CAZUCM010000455.1:0-2184 GCA_964619235.1 uncultured Terriglobales bacterium | reverse complement strand
GGCGATGTACAGGCCTGCGGCCAGGCTGAGGGTCACCAGCGCCGCCGCGCTCACCAGCATCCAGTAGCGCCGTACAAACTTCCGCGTGCGATACCGCCAGTCCGCCGCCCGCGCCCGCACCGGCCGCGATTCCAGAAACGCCTTCAGATCGTCGGCAAACTGTTCCACCGTTCCATACCGCTCCCGAGGGTCCTTCCGTAGCGCCTTCAACAGGATGCATTCCAGATCGCCTTTCAACTCCGGCGCCCACCGGCTCGGCCGCACCACTTCGCCGCTTGTGACCGCCCGCGCGATCGCCTCCGGCGAGCGATCCTCGAACTGATGCGGCGACCTGCCGGTAAGGAGCTTAAACAGCACCGCTCCCAGCGCATAGATGTCGATCGCCGTACTGGTCCGCCCTCCGGTTACCTGCTCCGGGCTGGCGTAATCCGGTGTCAGCATTCGCAGGCTGGTCCGCGTGGCATCGGTGGCCAGGTCCAGCATCTTGGCGATCCCGAAATCGAGCAGCTTCGGCTCGCCTTCCGCGGTCACCAGGATATTCGCCGGCTTGAGATCGCGATGCACGATCAGATGGCGATGCAGCGCCGCCACGGGTGCGCAGACTTTCAGAAAGAGCGCGATGATCTGGCGGGGGTTCAAGCCCTCGGCGAACACGTCGAGAGGCTTACCTTCCACGTACTCCATCGCCAGGAACGGCTGCCCGTTCGCGAGAGTTCCGGCATCCAACATACGCGCGATATTCGGATGCGCCAACGATGCCAGAATCTGCCGTTCCTGCCGGAAGCGCTCGTGGTGCGGGTCGCCCGCCCCCGGCGGAAGCAGCTTTACCGCCAGCCGTTCGCTGGCTTCGCCATCGGCGCGCTCCGCCAGGTACACTGCTCCCATGCCGCCACGCCCGATTAAGCCCAGCAGCCGGTAGGGGCCGCATTGACACCCTTTGCCTTCGAGTTGCGGAAGCGCCTCGCTCGCAGCCAGGCTGATCTCGCGTATGAGATACGAGGTCGCGCCGGAATCGAAGGCCAGCAGCGCCTCCACTTCCAGGCGCGTGTTCTCGTCCACCGGATGGGCGGCCAAAGACAGCGAGCGGTCTTCCGGAGACCGGTCCGCCATTTCGTGAAACAACCGCTCGACGTCCGCCTTCATCTTGCCAGTTCCTTATGCAGCCACGCCTGCGCAAGGCGCAGTTCGCGCCGCACCACGTGCACCGAGATCGCCAGTACGGTAGCCGATTCTTCAGCCGTCATACCGCTGAAAAACCGCATTTCGATGAGTTGGACCTTCAGCGGATCGGTTCGTGCCAGCCGATTCAGCGCCTCATCCATTTCCAGCAGCGAATCGTCCCGCTGCCCCGCTACATCTGCGATCTCCGCCATCGGCACCACCTCCAGCGCGCTCCGCTTGGCGGCGGCCCGCGCGCGCGCAAAGTCCACCAGAATCTGCCGCATCAACCGCGAGGCGATCCCATAGAAATGCGACCGGTTTTCATAGGAAGGCTGCTGGCCGTGAGCCAGCCGCAGAAACGCTTCGTGCACCAGGGCCGTCGTATCCATCGGACGCGCCTCGCCCTCCCGCCGCAAATGCCCCGCCGCCAGTTTCTTGAGCTCGTTGTAAACCAGCGGAATCACCGTGTGCATGGCTTGCGCATCCCCGTCGCGAACCCGTTGCAGAAGATCGGTGATCTGCATGTCTTGTCATCATACTGCTCCGCCCGTCATGCAGGGCAGAATCCCGAATTGATCCACCATTCCTACCTGCGGGAAAACGGCCGGGAATTTGCCGGCTTGCCGGGGGCAGGACATGGCCCACGGCCGGCACCGCTGCGCCGGCCACAGCATTGCGGTCGATGCCGGCGCCGGCATCTTCGTTCTTCGCCCGCTGCCCGTGCCGATTTCGCCGGGGCGAAGGGGACGTGGCATTTCGGCCGTCACCAGATCGCCGCCGATCGAGCGGGGGAGCAAGTCACCAGCAACCCAGGTCTGGTCCAGAGCCGCGGCGCCAGCCAGCCGCGAATGCTGACCCGCTCGGAGCAGGTGACGGGAACGCCCACCGGCGTGCCGGTAATCCCAGTGGATCGGCAACCGGCAAAGAAATTATGCGAGAGACGCAAAATCCGGCCGTTCCTGACGCAGGTATAGATGGGACCGCAAAACGGCTCGCGCCTGGGTAAAGGATCGTCGGCGAGCC
>CAZUCM010000454.1:0-2214 GCA_964619235.1 uncultured Terriglobales bacterium | reverse complement strand
ACAACGTGGACAGCCCGATGTCCACAAAGTACTTCACGCCAGAGTTCCGTGCAGACGCGAATTTTACGCTTGACTACAACCACCCCGAAGATGACAGCCTTGGTGGGTCGACGGAAACCTTCCGCTCCGACGAGTGGCAGTTGGAGCAGATCAGCGCCGGCGGCGATATCCGAATTCAGAATGTGCGGGGACGCATCCTGACGATGGATGGGATGTTCGCCACGACCACCGTCCGTAACGACGGCAGCCCTAACCGCGGGCAGTGGGATCTTGCCGACGCGTACAAATATGTTTCTGAAGCATGGGGCGGATATCACTGGGATGTGGCCCACGGCCTGAACGTCGATGCCGGCATCTTCGTTTCTTACATCGGCCTTTTCAGCTACTACAACTTCGATAACTGGACCTATCAGCCATCGTACGTTTCGTCGAACACCCCGTGGTTCTTCAACGGCCTTCGCATCCAGTACTTCCCAACGAAGAAGCTGAAGATCGAGCCCTGGATCATCAACGGATGGCAATCGTACGCCCGCTACAATGGCCACGGCGGCTTGGGCGGACAAATCTTATGGCGCCCCAAGCCGAGCCTTGACTTCGTCTTTAATAATTACGGCATGGGTGAAGACGATGCCGGTTACCCCGGTCGCTCGCGTATCCACGCGGACTACAGCGCCCAGGTAAAATTCTACGACAACCCCAAAAATGCGATGGACAAAATTGCCTGGACTCTTACCGCTGACGCAGGTTGCGAATACGGCGGTGGCCCGGCTGCCGGGTACTACGATCCCCATGGATTCTCACCGGAAACGGGTACCGCCGACTCCTACACCGGTGGCGTAAACTGCCACAGCAGCAAGGACGGCAAGCCCAAGCAAATGTTCATTGGCACCATGAGCTACCTGCGTTTCTGGTTTAACAAGGACGTCTACGCGGTAACCCTCGGCGGCGGTCTCATGAACAACCCCGGCCGCTACCTTACGCTGCTGCCACCCATCAACGGGGCAACGGCTATCACAGGCACGCCGTACTACACCGAAAACGCGGGTGATCGTGCGCAAATGCACGACGGCACAATCACCTTCGACTACATGCCGGCGCAATTCATCACCTTCCGCCTTGAGTCCGGATATCGCTACTCGGATACACCATATTGGACTGGACGTCGCGGTATCACGCCCCCGGGCGGCAACAACGGAAACCCGGCTCATTATCAATGCGCAAGCGGTGGCGACTCAGGCTATGGGTATGGCAACACTGTCGCTGCGGCCCAGGCTTGTGCTGGAGAAGGCGCCGATCCGGCTACTGCTCTCTGGTGGCCTGATCTGCGCACGAACCAGACCGTTAGCACGATTGCAATCATGGTCAGGTTCTAACCGCCCTGTCCACAAAAACGGGCGCGACGAGTCAGGCCGAATTTAATCGCTCACTTGGCAGCACCGGAGTTGCATTGCAACTCCGGTGCTGCTCGATGAATTCGATAGTTTCCGATTTGTGACCAACTCTCCGCATCTTCCTGAAGCGGAAATATCTTCGTGTGTCCAAGCGCCCGTTGCCATTTACAAGTTATCAGGTTGTTAACTGGACAGTTATAGAATTGGTCCGCGACGAAATTTCTCTCTCATCAATATAAGGAAGGTATAAATTGTGCTTTCTACTGAAGGCCCAGATAGAACGAGATTATTCTGTTGAAAAGTCTCCGGAACTTATGCGACTGTAGGTACTTTCCTTACACTTCTCTTACACTTTTTCGCTAAGAATGACGACAGCAACATTGATATTCAACTTGAATTTCTTCTCAATAGTCCAGTCCTCATGTCACCGGTGTGTCTTCGAAAGGCTGAGCGGCGCAAAAAAGGGGTGGGAAAATCAGTATGAAAAACAAATGTCTTGGATTTGGCCTGGCGCTGATGGCAATTGCTGCGTCTCTGACCCTAAGCGGTTGCAAGAGCAATAAAGTCGAAGCGGATGAAGCGCCGCCGCCGGCCAAGGTGATTTCTGGAGTGGACGTCTCCCTTTTTGCGGTCGAGCATCCGGAGCGGTATCCGATCGTAGTATCGACCGAATACCAGGCTCCGTCGCAATTGTTCGTGACCGGCACTGTGATTCCTGACATCTCGCGAAATGTTCCGGTGATTTCGCTTGCCTCCGGCCGCATCGTGGACATCCGCGCTCGCCTCGGCGACGCAGTAAAGAAGGGCCAGCTCTTGCTGCGTG
>CAZUCM010000453.1:0-2221 GCA_964619235.1 uncultured Terriglobales bacterium | reverse complement strand
CGGCGTTGCCGCCGCCGCCGCCCACGCCAATGACTTTGATCTTGGCGTTATTGCGCGCGTCTTCGTTGAACTGGATCCGAATGTCGTCTGCCATGGATGGTCCTCGGTCTTTGGTCATCGGTCGCCGGCCGGAAACCCCACCTTCACCCTTTTCGCTTCCTGTTTTGCGATGCGTAGGCATATGAGGTTTATTGCCAACTCCCATTATCAATCTTCGGTCGCCGGTCGCCGGCCGGATGTCGGCCGCTGCTGGCCGACGACCGGAGGCCGACGACCGGCGAAGTTTCGTCTACTCGCCCTTCCAGGCGAAAAAAGCCTTCAGTTTCGCGCTCAGACCCTGCTCTTGCGGTCCGCGGGCCATGCGCGAGCGATAGGAATACAACAGCAATCCCAGCGATACGGAATAATCGGGCTCCAGCAATTCCACCGGAAGCTTGGCCAGCGCGCCCGAACCGCCCACCCGGGCCGGCTTGTGCATGGTCTGGTCCACAACATCGAGCAAGCCATTCAGGCGCGCTCCTCCACCGGTCAGCACCAGGCCGGCGCCGCAGAGATCCAGCACCCCCGCCTGGCGCAGGTGGTCGCGCAACAACTCAAACAGCTCGTGCGCCCGCGGCTCCAGAATTTCCCCCAGCAAACGTTGTCCCATCAAGCGGGAGGGTTTATCGCCCACCGATGGCACTTCGACTTCATTGCCTTCGGGTATCTGCGTAACCACGGCACAACCAAACTGCCGCTTGATCTTTTCGGCATCGGCCAGTGGCGTGCGCAAACCCACCGCAACATCGTTGGTAAAATGATCGCCTCCGATGGGAACCACGCCGGTATGCTGCACGGCGCCTTCATGGAACACGATCAGATCGGTGGATCCGGCCCCGATATCGGCCAGGCACACCCCCAGTTCGCGCTCGTCGCTGCGTAGCACGGCATCGGCGGCGGCCAGCGGCTCAAACACGGTGTCGTCAACGTGGATTCCGGCCCGGTTCAACGCGGTTACGATATTCTGCGTGGCGCTGGAAGAGCCGGTTGCAACATGGACGCGCACCTCCAGCGTTTTGCCGATCATGCCCAGCGGATCTTGGATTCCGCTCTGCTCGTCTACGATGTACTCCTGAGGCAGCAGATGCAACGGCTGGCGATCGGCAGGCAACGGAATTCCCCGGGCCTTCTCCACCGCCTGGCGCACGTCTTCCCGCGTGATCTCCCGCGGACGCGATCCCAGGCTGATTCCGCCCTGGGAATTGACTCCACGCACGTGCGGACCGGCAACCCCGACAACCGCCCGCTCGATGGGCGCTTCCACCGCCTTTTCGGCTTCGTCCACCGCCTTCTGCACGGAGGCGGTAGCCTTCTCCAGGTCAACGATCACTCCGCGGCGCGTACCCCGCGATTCGGAAATGCCCTGGCCGCGATAGCGCAGACCTTCCTGTGTGATCTCGGCAACGGTGACACAGGTCTTGGAGCTACCGAGATCGATGGCGGTCAGCAAATTGGAGTTCGGTTTGGACATCGTTCTTTCTATGCAATCAATTCTTCGCCGTTCAATCGTCTAAGGAATGCCCCGCCCCGGCGCCCGGCTGCAGCGAAGGGTGAGCGGGCTTCCGTTGCAGCTTTTTCGGTTTCTTGCCGCCGGCGCGCACTGCCGGCGCCTTCGGCGTGTTTACATGCGCCACCGGCGCCGGAACCGGCTGCGGCGCCGCCACCGGGGCGGCCACTCCGCCCGCCGGAGTCACAATCACCTGCGGGTCATAGCGCAAGTCCACCGAATCCAGCTTCTGATAGCGTTGCCGCCAATCCTGCACGTGTGCCACAAAGATGTTATAGCGATCCAGAAAATGAGCCGATCCCAGATGTATCAGGATTTCTCCTTGCGCGTCTGTGACGGTCACCTTAACATCCTCCGGATCGGAAGGGTCCACTTCGCTAAGGTCCCGCGAATGGCCGGCCCCGCCGGAGTCGAGCTCTTGCACCAGGCTTTGGTACAGGCGCATGCGCACGGCTCGCAGCGAACGCGGCTCGGCGCCGGTGAATCCCAGGATCACCGGAAACGAATAGTTCGCACCCGGCGGCGTGTCCATAATCGCGCCCGTAGCGTCGATTAATTTCACCTGATCGCCCAGTTGCACGAAAGCCACCGGCTGGCGCTCGCGCACATTCACCCGTAAACGATTGGGCAGCAGCCGCATGACAGTCGCCGATTCCACCCACGGTATCTGCTCCA
>CAZUCM010000452.1:0-2285 GCA_964619235.1 uncultured Terriglobales bacterium | reverse complement strand
GGATATTCACGGTTCCGTTCGGCGCCGGGTTGCCGGAAACCACCGGCTCGACGATTACCGACACCGTCACCGGATTCGAACCGCTCACATACGGCGTGGTGGTGAAGATTTCACCCGCCAGATAGGTCCACTTTCCGGTGCAGCTATAGGGCGGATTGCCATCCGGATAGCCGGAAGCGTCGATGACCGTGCTGCTGTTCGATCCATTGACCAGTTTGGAGCCAAAAGTTACCGGGTCCGGACCCAACGTGAAGTTGCCAAATTCGTACGACACCGAGGCCGGCGCCACATCATATACCACGTTGTTCAGCGTCATCACCAGCGGATAGGTAGCGTTGTATCCATCCAGCAGCGGTGGAGCGAGTTGGCTCTTGCCGCTTGAACCTGCGGGCGTGGTCTCGTGCAGGTTATGCAGCGTGATCCCGTCGAAGTAGGGATATTCCGTTCCTGCCGAGGACGAGTAAAACGGATCGAAGACCAGCGGGTTATATTCGTTCAACAGGCAAATGTCTTCATAATCGATGCCGCTGACCTTGCCGCCTTCGCTCTTGGCCGACTTGATGCGCAGGCCATTTCCATTGTGGTCGCTCAACTGGCCCGACATCACCAGATCGGTCACCAGCACGTTGCTCACGCCGCCGTTGGTTTCGCTTCCAATCGACATCCCGTGGCCGGTATAAAAATGGTTGTGGGAAACCGTAATATCTGAAATCTTATCGTTACCCTTGATTGCTACTTCGTCATCCCCATCGCTGATAAAGGAATTCGTGATCGTAATGTTCGAGGCGCCGGCCCCGGAGTTCGGGCCGGGATCGATGCCGTCGGTATTGCGCGCGGCATCGGGAGCAATCACTTTTACGTCCCAGGCGGTAAATCCGGTCGTACCGGTTCCGGTCACGTGGAACATCGGAGAATTCTGGATGGTGATCTTGTATAACGTGAAGTTCGTCGCTCCGGAATGCAGGTTCAGGATGGTGGGGTTGTTCTGGTTCTGGCCCAGAGCCGCGGCCTCATTGGCGATTTGCCACCAGTTGCAGGGCGTCGCGATTTGCGATGGACAAGTGAAATTCCCCCCGCTGCTGGTCAGCAAATTCTGCCCGCCTTGTCCGTCGATCGTGCCGTAGCCCATGATGGCGACGCTATCCACGCTGACCGAGAGCAGCGGACTGCAGCCGTTGCCGCTCGATGTAATGGTTCCGCAGGTGGTGCCATAATCCAGAGGATTCAGCGATCCGTACAGCGTCACTCCGGGATCCACTAGCAGGCTGATTCCCTTCCGGTTGAAGGTGATTGGCTGGGTCAGGAAGGCGTTATTGCCGCCCGATGCCGCCAACTCCACCGTTTGCCCGGCGGTGCAACCGTTATATGGACTCGCTTCGTTTACGGCATTGGAAATACTGGTGGTGTCAAACACCGTCTGATTCAAACTGCCGGCGGTCTGTTGAGCGAATAAAACCGCGCAAACGCAATTCGTCGTCAAGGTGCTGGAACAAGTCACCGACGCGGGAGAGGTGGTTGCCGGCAGCACCGGCTCCGTCACCGTGCGCGTGTCCTGTCCGGCGGCAGACAAAACCGAAAGGCAAAAAAGAAACAGAAAGAAAAACGCGCCTGCGGCGCGCACGTATCCGCTTGACTGCCGTTTTACCAGCCCACACCTTTGCATAATGAACCCTTTCGTTCGGCGCGAAAGACAAGAGACGCCCGGAACAAAGCCGCCTTTTGCGTCGCTCAGCGGCAAATTGCGTGAATTACCAGCTAACCAACCATGTCCCCCGCGAACCTGATCCGGCAGAAACCGCCGCTGCGGGGGAAGAAAGCCGCAGCTTGCATGCGCTCTCCGTTGGGACTCAACCCGAGCTCATTTTTGCCCGATACCCTGGGGATGTCAACGAGATTTCTTAGAATTACTAATATATAACCGGCTAATTACTATAAATCGCTCTTGATATATGGCAGTATGTCATTAACTCATCGAATAACATTACTATCGTAATCAGTAATGCATTTACAATCAGTTGCGGCGCATTATTCCCGAAACGGGAATTTTTTAATCTGGAATTGCACCCTATGACAGTTGAAATTCATTGACTACTGCGCTGGATTTCCTAGAATGCAAGTCGCCCACGTAGTTTCTAAGAAAAGTTTAACTTGCCGGAGTCAGGGCAGAGGTGGCGGTTTTTGTGAGGCCGCTGGTGCAGCCGTGTTGAGTGAAAGACACCTGCAGAAACCAAATTCAAGCTGTGCAACAGTCATCTGGAAATCCAGGAGGACGGAATGAAGACTCA
>CAZUCM010000451.1:0-2304 GCA_964619235.1 uncultured Terriglobales bacterium | reverse complement strand
ACGGTATGCCCTTGTTCAACGACCTTATGCATGCCCAACAAGGCACGCACGGCGCCCCGCGAACTTGATCCGCGCACCGCCATAAAGCCAAAGCGCTCGATCAGGCGGGCAATATACTCCCCGTCAAAGCTGCTGCTGGTCATCACCGCGATGCCGCGCTTTCTGTACCAATACGTGGCGGGAAATATGCAGCGGTGCCAGAAAACGTAAATTCCGTGAAATCGCTCCGCCGGCGGTCCGCCATCCTCAATCGACACCTGCCAGCGCAAGGTGGGGCAAATCAGTTGCACCGCCAGGTAGCCCAGCCAACTGATGAAGAACAGCGCCAGCCGTTGCCCGAAGGTCAGCGGGGAGGAGACAGCTTTGTTGCCGGCGCCGGCGGTCGAACTGGGAGAGGCCATCTGGATAACTCTAAATTGAGTCATTGAGGAATCGGGTCATCGGGTCAATCGTGAACCCAGCCCGGATTGCAAATTCGTAACTGGTAATTTGCAATTAAATTCCGGAACGGCAAGCGAAGCCGCTTCCTCAATTACAAATTACCAGATTACTCAATTCCTCAATTCCCCTCGTTCCAGCGGCGGAACAACAGGCAGCCATTGGTTCCGCCAAAGCCGAAGGAGTTCGACATGGCATATTCCATGTTGCTGACGGGACGCGCTTTGTTGGCCACATAATCCAGATCGCAGCCCTCGTCCGGGTGCTCCAGATTGATGGTGGGAGGCACAATCTGATCGTGCAGAGCCATTACGGTAAAGGCGGCCTCAATGCCGCCGGTTCCACCCAGCACGTGGCCGGTCATCGATTTACTCGAACTCACCAACAGCTTGTAGGCGTGGTCACCATAGGTGCGCTTGATGGCCTCGGTTTCCAGCTTGTCGCCGAGATCCGTCGAAGTACCGTGGGCATTGATATAACCCACCTGCGAAGGCTGAATCTTAGCGTCATTGATGGCGTTCGTCATCACCCGGAACCCGCCTTCTCCGTGCTCCGCGGGCGCCGTGATGTGATACGCATCGGCGCTCATGCCGTAGCCGACAATTTCCGCCAGGATATTGGCGCCGCGGGCCTTGGCGTGTTCCAGCTCTTCCATCACCATGATGCCCGCGCCTTCGCCAATGACAAAACCGTCGCGATTCTTATCCCAGGGCCGGCTGGCCTTTTCCGGTTCGTCGTTGCGTTGCGAGAGCGCGCGCATGGCGGCAAATCCGCCAACGCCCATCGGGGTAATGGCAGCCTCGGTGCCGCCGACCATCATTACGTCGGCATCGCAGCGCGAAATAATCTTGAACGCGTCCCCCACGGAGTGCGCACTGCTGGTGCATGCCGTGCAGGTGGCTTCATTGGGGCCTTTGGCGCCATATCGAATGCTGACGTGCCCGGCCGCAAGATTTACGATCGTGGCCGGGATAAAGAACGGCGAAATTTTGCGCGGACCGCCCTGGAGCAGGTTGTTATGCTCGCGCTCAATGACGTCGAATCCACCGATTCCGGAGGAGATATGCACGCCCACCCGGGTGGCGTCTTCCGACTCCATCTTCAGGCCCGAGGTGCGAAAAGCTTCATCGGCCGCCGCCAGGGCCAGATGGATGAACCGGCCCATCTTGCGAAGTTCCTTCTTATCCACGAAGTTCAGCGGATCGAAGTTCTTTACTTCGCCGGCGATCCGGGAATTAAATTGCGAAGCGTCAAAATGGGTTATCGGGCCCACTCCACTCTTGCCGGCCAGCAGGTTCTTCCAAACCTCGCCGGTGGTGTTGCCGAGTCCGCAAATCAGGCCTATACCGGTAATAACGACACGACGCGCCAACGCTATTTGGCCCCTTTTGAATTCTTGCCGACGTAGTCCACGGCATCCTTGACGGTGCGAATCTTCTCCGCATCCTCATCGGGAATTTCAACGTCAAAGGCTTCTTCAAAGGCCATGACGAGTTCGACCGTATCCAGCGAATCAGCGCCCAAATCGTCCACAAAACTGGCGTTGACCGTGACTTCGCCTTCATCGACTCCCAACTGCTCCACGATAATCTGTTTTACCCGCTCTTCAACTGAAGGCATTTAGCTTTCCTCTCTTCTCGTAGTGGGGACACCCTGGCCCTCCGCGCCACTCCAGTTCAGTGCTGCGGGGCGCGGGTTGGTGGAACCTCTATTTGCCCACCTTGGCGTTCTTCTCAATATAATCGACCGCGTCCTGAACCGTGCGGATCTTTTCCGCATCTTCGTCGGGAATCTCGATATCGAAAGCTTCCTCGAAAGCCATCACGAGTTCCACCTGATCCAGCGAGTCGGCGCCCAAATCGTCCA
>CAZUCM010000450.1:0-2379 GCA_964619235.1 uncultured Terriglobales bacterium | reverse complement strand
TCTTATCAACCCAGGATGCGGCGGTCCCGCGGGTTCCCGGAATATTTCCGGCCGCTGGGCTGCCCGGCGTGCCGTACACACCCGCCAAACCGCAATCGTTGGATGTCGTGCAGCCAATTCCTGTCGTGGGGCTTCCGCCCATCCATGCCCATTGATCGGTGGATGGATTGAACTCCCAAAGATCGTTCAGCTCGCCGTCATTGCCTTCAGCATCATGGCCCCAGCCGCCGAAGAGCCAGTAATGCCCATTATGATCAGTCCAACTTGCGCCACTAATGCGTCCTCCCGGAATGTTATCGGCCGATGCTGTTCCTAAAGTTCCGTACACTCCCGGCCGGCCGCAATTTGACAAACTTGTGCAACCAATACCGACCGTGCTGTTTCCGCCCATCCATGTCCATTCGCCTGCGTCATTCGTAGTGATCGTGGCTGTGACTGTGATTGGGACTGCGGACGATGTTGACGCGGCAAAATTTGTATCCCCTGAATAAACTGCAGTGACACTATCAATTCCCATAGGCAGGGAAGTCGTATTCAGCGTGGCCACGTCGCCGCTGTTCAGTGTTCCACTGCCCAGAGATGTTGTTCCGTTGAAGAATGTTACTGTTCCGCTGGGAGTGCCGCCGCTTGATGCGCTTACCGTCGCAGTCAAGGTCAGCGGCTGGCCAACTGTCAGGCTGGTTGCGGATGCCGTAAGGGAAGTGGTGGTTGCAATGCCGGTCACCGTCACAAGAATCGCCGGGGTTGATTGCGAAGGTGCGTCCTTTGTGGAACCGCTATAGCTTGCGGTGATGGAGTAGTTTCCCGCCCCCGGCGTGAGCGTCAGCACGGCCACGCCGCTGCTATTCAAATTTGCGTTACCGAGTGAAGTGGTTCCGTTATAGAAGGTTACTGTCCCTGTAGCTTCACCGCCGCTGGCAGGGGTCACCGTGGCAATCAATGTTAGTGACTCGTCAACGTTCAATTCCGTGGGATTCCCAATAAGCGTTGTTTTTGTCGCTATAACGGCTGCTGGGCGCACGACTCTGACGCGGTTATCGTTTATGTCAGAAATATAGAGGTCGCCTTTAGCATCTAGATTTAGTCCTTCTGCGCCTGGTACTCCCGCATCAATTGCCAGCCCTCCATCTCCGCTGTAGGTACCCGAGCCATCACCAGCAACATCTGAAATGATGCCTGTTACCGCGTCCACTCGCCACACGTGCTTATCGAATGTTTCTGCGAGGTAAAAATTTCCGGCCGCATCCACAGCTAATGCTATTGGCTCTGACAGTTCCGCTTCTGTAGCCAGTTCTCCGCCCACGGGATAGCCAAAGTTTCCATTGCCTGCAACCGTAGTGATAATTCCCGTGACCGCATCCACTTTGCGAATACGATAATTTGAAGTATCTGCTATATAAAGATTGCCGGCAGCGTCCAGGGCAACAACCTGGGGAAAATTGAGTTGGGCGCTGGTCGCCAGCTTTCCATCCCCGCCGTAGCCCGGAACACCCGTCCCCGCAACCGTTGTAATGATCCCCGTTGATGCATCTACCTTTCGTACGCACCCGTCTACGTAGTCCTGAAGATAATAATTTCCATATGCATCCAATGCGACGCTAAGAACGCCGAGAAGTTCCGCATCTGTCGCCGGTCCTCCATCGCCGGAATAACCATTTATGCCATTACCTGCAATCGTGGTGATGATACCCGTTTTGGCATCCACCCTCCGAACGAGGTAATCGGTCGGAATATAGAGGTTTCCGGCAGCATCCGATGTAACACCGGGTACCATATAAAGTTCTGCATCGATCGCCGGCCCATTGTCGCCACTGGTTCCGGAGATTCCATTGCCGGCAACCGTTGTGATGATGCCCGTGAGGGCGTCCACTTTGCGAATACGAATGTTGAGCATATCTGCTATGTAGAGGTTTCCGGCGGCATCCGAAGATGCTCCATAGGGCTGGTTGAGTTCCGCGCTGGTCGCTAGTTTCCTATCCCCGCTGTATCCTGGGGTTCCATTCCCCGCATACGTGTAGATATACCCGTTCGAGAGCGGCCCGGTTTGGGCAGCAGCTATTGCTGAAGCGGTGAGAAGCAGAATCAAGACGGAGAATCGCGCCACGTTCTTCAATGGATATCCCTGCGCTTTCAAAAGGGAACTGTTTTTAGCGGCCCTGGATGGTTGCGCATATTTTACCCCGCCGCATGGGCCGACGAATGTGATCTCCGCAGGAGTTCTAACCATGCGAAGGGATTCGTTGCTCCTGGTTTCGGCAACGATCTCGCCTCAGTGACTATTATATTGATTCTAAACGACTTAAGTAAGCTGGCGGAGAGGGAGGGATTCGAACCCCCGGTAGCCTTGCGACTACGTCTGATTTCGAGTCAGGTGCATTC
>CAZUCM010000449.1:0-2387 GCA_964619235.1 uncultured Terriglobales bacterium | reverse complement strand
CGACGCCAAGGAGCGCCTGATCGGTCCCGATCAAATGCGCTACCACGAACGTTGGATCATGTTGAGCGTGCTGGATTCGCAGTGGAAAGACCACCTGCTCAGCATGGATCATTTAAAGGAAGGCATCGGTCTGCGTGGCTACGGCCAGCACGACCCGCTGGTGGAATATAAACGCGAATCCTTCGAGATGTTTGAGGCCATGATGCTGCGCTTCCAGGAAGAAACCACGCGGTATCTCTACCTGATGCAGATTATCGACGCCAACGGAGAAGCTCGCCGCGAAGAACCGCCCGCACCGCGGGAAGTCGCCGTCGAGGCCACAGGGGCGCCGGACGATGGCAGCGATGGCGGCCAGCGGCGGCAGCGGATTTCCACCTCCATGGACGAGCTGGAAGAGAAGTTTCAGCGGCGCAAGCGCAAGGAACTGCAGGAAGCCCGTATGGCGGGAACCGGCGAATATAAGCCGGTGCAACAGGTGGTTCGAGGCGCCACGAAGGTCGGCCGTAACGATTCTTGCCCCTGCGGATCGGGCAAAAAGTTCAAGAAGTGCTGCGGAGCGTAAACGAGCCGCCGGCCTTCGGCCTGCGAAGCGAATAAGCGGGCTCACAGTTTACAGTTCTAAGTTCGCGGCCGGAGCGGGCAGTCTGGATTCGCAGTCCGATCACTCGCTGAATAGTCAGCACTCCGGTTTGGCTGCAAACTGTAAGCTCCAAACTGTCAGCCGATTTTAGGACGTCTCTTTTTGACCGCCAGAAACGTCATTTCTTTTGCCTGGCTCCTGGTCCGCAGCTTCCAATCGAAGAACATTTCGGCATAGCTCTGGGTAATGTACTGGTCGGGAGGAATCCCCAGTTGCTTGGCTGTGGCATCGATCCAGCGCGGCTTTCCTTCGATCTCGGAAATATTGCCGATCGGGGTTTCGTCCAGCACCACATGGCCCTTGCCGTCTGTCCACTCGCTACGGAATTTTTCATAACGGAAGGATGGCCGGAACCCCAGCGCTTCCAGGATGACAGCAAGTTTCTTGCCGTCATCCAGTTCGATTTCCGTCTCGATCCGGCTCTTGTGCCGGCCAATGCTGGCCTTGCCCTTGTGGGTCATCGTCCACTGTGCCCCGTACTTGCGGATGCGCAACAGATCACCATGTTTGCGCAGGGTCTGATCCGCCGTGTCATAGAGGGTGTTGATTTCGGGAGTCGGAGGCGTGATCAGGCGAAAGCCGGATTCCCGGAGCCTGCGCTGCAGGTCGAGGAGATCGTGCACTACGAATTTGATTTCCACTTCTTTGCTGGCAGCCATGCTAACTCCCTCTGAACTCCTTTTTACCGCAGTGTCCTCTGTGTCCTCTGAGGTGCAAGGCTAAGATTTTCTGCCGATCACAAACTCCGGCACCCACAGCAGGGCGCGTTTGGCTTCGGAATCGGGAAAGCTTTGCAGAGCTTGTGTAGCGCGGGAGGCATAGTCGCGAGCCTGCTCCATGGCCGCACCGACTCCGGAGTATTGTTTCAGCAGCGCCAGGATTTGTTCGTGGGGAACGGTGCGAAATGCGCCCTCGCGCATCACCGTTTCGATTGCGGCGCGCTGGCTGGGCTCGCATTTTTCCAGTACGGCGATGATGGCCATGGTGGTTTTGCCTTCGCGCAGATCGCTGGCCACCGGTTTGCCCAGGATTTCTTCGGACGCGGTCAGGTCGAGCACGTCGTCCACAATCTGGAACGCCATGCCCAGATTGCGCCCGTATTCGGCGAGATGCTCTTCCTGTTCCGGCGTGGCCTTTTCCAGGATGCCTCCGAGCCGCATACAGACGGAAAACAGGCATGCGGTTTTGCGAAAGATAAGGTCGAAATACTCGTCCAGCGAGACGCAGCGCCCGAGGCGCTCAATTTGCAGGAGTTCGCCTTCCACCATCTTCCGGGTGAGGTCGATCAGCACGTCAAGCACGCGCAGATTACGCTCCTGCAGCGCGACTTTGAAGGCCTCCATATACAGCCAGTCGCCTGCCAGTACGCACTTGGCATTGCCCCACTGGGTGTTGGCGGAAGGACGTCCGCGGCGGGTGCGGGCCTCGTCAATGATGTCGTCGTGGATCAGCGTGGCGGTGTGGATGATCTCCACCACGGCCCCCAGGCGAATGGCGCTGGTTCGTTTGCCGTCCTTGGCGGAGAACAGCCGACATGCCAGCAGCAACAGCATGGGACGGATACGCTTGCCGCCGCCGGCGCGCAGATAATCGCTGATCTCCGCGATGACGCGGACATTCGATTGAGTTTCGCGGCAGAATTCCTGCTCGATGGCTGCCAGCTCATCGTGCAGCAGATCGAAGACTTCTTTCGCGTTCACCAGACCTGCACTGATCAAAATGGATCCTGGATGCGACGGCCGACTAT
>CAZUCM010000448.1:0-2394 GCA_964619235.1 uncultured Terriglobales bacterium | reverse complement strand
CATCGTTGTTTCAAATCCGCCAGGGCCGCCCGCATCTTCTGGGTGGCGCGAAACAGCGTATTCTTGGCGGTCTCCTCGGTGGTATTCAACATTTCACCCACGGTACGCAATTTCAGCCCGTGGTAGTGCTTCAACTCAAAAACCATGCGTTCGCGCGGCGTCAGTTTCTCCAGGGAATGCCTGATTCTGCGGCCTAACTCGCGCCGCATCAGGTCGCGCTCGGGATTGGCGCCGGAGCGGTCGTCGGCCACTTGCGCCAGCAGGTCGAACTCTTCCCCGTCACTGTCCGTAAATACCGGAGCATCTTCCTTGCGAACCTGCCGCTTGCGTAAATGGTCGAGACAAAGATTCGTGACAATTCGGTAAATCCAAGTGTAAAAAGAACATTCAAACCGGAAACTGCCGATGTTCCGGTAGGCTTTCAGGAAGGCTTCCTGATAAATGTCCTGCGCATCGCTCTCCGAGCGGGTCATGTGCAGAGCCAGCCGCAGGACGGCGCGGTCGTACTGGCGCACCAATTCCTCAAACGCGGCACGGTCGCCGCGCTGGGCCTCGCGGATCAGCGCCGCATCATCGACGCGCGAAGTGCTCTGTCCTGCCATGCGCCCCCGGCTGGTGGGACTGGTGTCACCCGTTGAAACGTATCCGCGCGTCACTGGGCCAACCGCAACTGCTATAGCTTCGGCCGGCATCGAACTCGCCTCGTTCGTCCAAGAGTCGCTCTAGACTCGAGCCATTTGCTTTCACTCGGTTGGACGCGCGAGGCCCTGAAGGGTAAGCGCGGATTTCTGGATTATAGAACCTGAGAACGCCGTTGGCCGCTGGTCGCCTGCCCCGGCGTGCCGCGGATTGGCCGTTGGCCAGGAACAAACGCCCCGGCAGTGCGGCGATATCGCCAGGCCGGCGGACCTCATCTGCCGACGCCCTGTATCTTGCTCATCCGTAAAACCTTGTCCTTCAATAGATATCTTCTTTGGGCACGCTCATTTGCGCCATCCCGAACGCCATAACCAGACCCAGCTCATGGATCTCCCCTTCGTCCGGCGACCATCTGGTGACGACGTGATATTTGCCGTCTTTCGCTCCTTCGATAATCCATTCGGAGCCGTCCATCCCCGTTCGGTCTTCAACGTGACTTGCCAGCGACCAGAAACTGCCCTTGCCCACTTGCAGAAGAAACGCCCGGGTTTCATCTGGCGTCAGCGGCCGTGACATGCTCTCAATGAGATGCACATCCTTCCGCGGGAATCCGGAGGCTCCGCTTGCGACCTTCGTGGTGATAACCCCAATCCCGTCATCCCTCACGTCGAGGCGAACCGCCACCGGATTGTGGAACGTACGCAGCCACAGAAACCGGTACGATTCGCATACCGGATTCTTGGCCATCTCCAGCAACGAGGGTTCTTCCAGAACTTCCAGCTCATGGGCATACCAGCTTGCCAGGAACTGGTCGCCCCAGGAGTCATCCTGGAAAACATTTTTCGGAAAGTATTCGCCTTGCCCGTAGGGCAGCGACACGAAGGCGGGACGGACACTCGAAGCGCGTGGCAACGGTCTGGCGAATCTGGCGGCGATTGCGTGGCGAACCACCCTTACTATGTCCCAGCTTCCGGCCGGAGAGTAATTGGCAATGGCAATCCCGGCCAAAAAGCTCATAGCCGTAACTGCCGCAGCAACGACCATCCGGTTTTTCATCATCCAACCACCATCACGCACTGCTGCAATGCCCAATGTTATTTTGAGAAATTAGACACCGATCATAACCCAATGTGCCATCCATTGATGCGATGAGCTCTTTGCAGCAATGGTTCTGCCTGAGGGTCGCCGGCCGCGGGTCGTTGATGGCTTTGCTCGTTGGGTTCGAGCACAACCGCCACTCGTGCACAGAAGCTTCGACGATCCAATCGAGGTTAGGGAGTTTCCGGCGGCCCCGGCACATTGAAACGAAAGGGACGCCCGCGGGACTCCGGATCCCACCCGGCAGCCATAGCCGCCTCGATGGCCGATTGCACGGCGGCAATCAGGGCAGCACGCTTGGGCATCTGGTCCACGCCAAAAAGTAAAAACGGAAAGTCCAGGATTAATTCCCGGGTACGCTCCGGCTTAAGCGACACGGAGACGGAAATCCCCTTCTCGCCCACGCCCTCTTTCACTACCCAGGTGTGCCGGACTTGCCAGCGATACTCCACCCCATCAACCGCGACCACTTCCGGTGCATCGTGCTTCTTCATAATGTTTGCCAAGCTTATTGTATGCAGGTATTTGGTAACGCTACCGGAAATCGAATCCAGGTATCCAGGCCACCAAGTATGAGGCCCCCTCGCGGCGACCCAATCGATATTGGGGATTCTTCCGAAGGCGATCAGTGTTTTTCCGTGAAGCCGATCACCAGTT
>CAZUCM010000447.1:0-2395 GCA_964619235.1 uncultured Terriglobales bacterium | reverse complement strand
GGCGCCTTTGGACATTCCCGTGGGCGTAGCCAGCACCCGCCCGCCATCAAGCCGCGCGGTCAGGTTGCCGTCCGTTGCCACCACGTAGCCCTTCTGATGCAACATGCGGCCCAGGGATACGATTTCTTCGCGAGCTTGCTGTTCCACATCCATATGCACGAATGACCCCGGCGGTCTGTCCTCGGAGGAGTTGGCAAATCATGGGACCCGCGTGCGATCCCGGCAAAGTATCGTAACGCATTGCCTCGCGGCAAGGCAACGGCCGCAGGGAGTTGTGATTTGTAATTTGTGATTGCATGCCATGCCTGCAGCATGAGCCGCTTTTCAATCACAGCTGCGAATCAAAAATCGCCCATTCGAAGGCTCTGCGTGATGAAGGGTTTTCTATAATCGACCTGTGCTTGTCTCCGACTTCGACTACCAGCTTCCCGAAGAGCTGATTGCGCGCGATCCGCTGGCCGACCGGGCCGGCTCTCGCTTGCTGCATTTGCGGCGCGAGGATGGCCGGTTTCAGGACCGGAGTTTTTGCGAATTCCCCGGGTTGCTGCGTTCCGGCGACCTGGTGGTGTTCAACAACACCCGGGTATTTCCGGCGCGCCTGTATGGCCGCCGCAGCGGACTGCATGCGCAACCGGTGAGCCGGCGCAATCCTGCCGCGCACGAGTTCCTGGCCGGGCGGGTCGAAGTGCTGCTGACCAGACTGTGCACCTCCGACTTGCGGGAGTGGGAAGCTCTGGTGCGGCCCGGACGCAAGATTGACGTCGGCGAATGCCTGCATTTTGGGGAGGGCGAACTCGAGGCTGAAGTCATTGCCCGCGGCGAGTATGGTGAGCGCCGGTTAAGGTTTGCCCCGGTCCCCGATTTCTTTGAACGCGTCGAGCGTCTGGGGCATGTTCCGCTGCCGCCGTATCTTGCCCGTGAGGACCGTCCCGAGGACCGCGAGCGCTATCAGACGGTATACGCGCGCGAGCGTGGCTCGGTAGCCGCCCCTACCGCCGGCCTGCACTTCACGCCGGAAATTCTCGAACGTCTGTCCGCCGGCGGCATTGAAACCGCCGAGGTCACCTTACATGTCGGTTTGGGGACCTTTCAGCCGGTGCACGCGGAAATCGTTGAGGAACACCGGATTCATCGTGAGCGGTATTGCATTTCGCCGGCGGTGGCGGAGCAGATCAATGGCGCGCTGGCGCAAGGCCGCCGCGTGGTGGCGGTTGGCACCACCACCGTTCGCACCCTGGAACATGCCGCCCAGTGCGGGGAAGGCCGCCTGGCGGCGGGCTCCGCCGAGGCGGATATATTTATCTATCCCGGATTTCAGTTCCGCGCAGTGGGCGCGATGCTGACCAATTTCCATCTGCCTAAGTCCACGTTGTTAATGCTGGTCTCAGCCTTCGCCGGACGCGAGCAGGTACTGGCGGCATACGGGCACGCTATTCAAGAGCGATACCGGTTTTATTCGTATGGGGATTGCATGTTTGTGGAGTAGTCTTCGGCCTTCGGCCGGAAAACCCTGTTTTGCGATATTCGTTTCACGTATCACTTTAAGAAGCGAAGCCGTGCCGGGAATCGATTGCTCAAACAAGCAGTTCCACTGCCCTCTTGGCGCCCGTTCCGGCCAACGAGCGACGGCCTTCTGAGTTACACTCTCCCTGTTGACGCCTAAAAAGAAATCCTCATCCACGATGCCGCCCGAGCCGGGTAACACGGCTCCCGCTCCCCGTCCGCAGGGGGAGAAGCCAGCCGTATTCCTGCTGGATACAATGTCGTTCATCTTCCGCGCGTATCATGCAATGGCGCGGCAGAGGGCGATGTCCACGAAGACCGGCATTCCAACGGCGGCCACTTACGTCTTCGTCCATATGCTGCGCAAGCTGCGGGCCGACTTTCATCCGCACTATCTGGCGGCGGTCTTTGATGTGGCTGCGCCCACCTTCCGCGATCGGCAGGCCAGCGAAATCACATCGGTACGCAAGTTCGATCTGAAGACGCAGACCTTTCAGGAAGTTGCTTATGACGGCTATAAGGCCAACCGGGCGGAGATGCCGGCGGAGCTGGTGCAGCAGCTGCCATTCATCCGGCGGGCGCTGGAAGTCTATCGCATTCCCATGGTGGAAGCGCCCGGTTATGAAGCCGACGATGTAATCGGCACTCTGGCCCGCATTGCCGCCGGCCGGGGCTATCCGGTGTATGTGGTCTCCGGCGACAAGGACATGCTGCAACTGGTAGACGACCATGTCTGCGTGCTGAATCCCACCAAGGACAACCTGATCTGCGATCGCGCCAAAGTGGAGGAGATCCTGGGCGTGCCGCCGGAGCGTGTGGTGGACGTCATGGCGCTGCGCGGCGACCAGATCGACAACATCCCCGGCGCCCCCGGAATCGGCGACAAGGGCTC
>CAZUCM010000446.1:0-2415 GCA_964619235.1 uncultured Terriglobales bacterium | reverse complement strand
GGTGATGATCGCCATGGCCATCGTGAACCGGCCCCGGCTGCTGATTGCCGACGAGCCCACCACCGCCCTCGACGTAACCATTCAGGCGCAAATTCTGGAACTGCTGGCGGAATTGCGCGAGAAGTTCGGACTGGCCATGCTCTTCATCTCGCACGATCTGGCGGTGGTCTCCCAGGTGGCACACCGCATTGCCGTGATGTATGCCGGCAGTATCGTGGAGACGGGTTCGCGCCACGACATCTTCGCCGCAGCCGCCCATCCCTATACGCGCGGCCTGCTGCATGCCGTGCCCACGCTGGCGGCGGATCGAACGCGCCCCTTGCCTGCCATCGAGGGTACGGTGCCCGCCGCGATGGCGCTACCTCCGGGATGCGCCTTCGAGCCGCGCTGCGCCTTACGTCAGCCGGAATGTGCCCGCGCCCTGCCGCCGCTGATCGAATTTTCCCCCGGCCATTTCGCCCGCTGCCCGGTGGCCAGACAGGCAATCACCGGTCAAGTGTAAGTTTTGTTGTTCTCTGGCGGCTTCGGCTGTAAAATTCTCTGACTCTATTTTCCACTTTTCAAATGCTCGCTGCTGACGCGGAGGCATGTGTGCGCTTTCCGGATCAGGCTTGTTTGGGAGGCCCGGCGATGAAAGAGCGTTTATCTTCAGCGCTTTTGTGGTGCGTATTCCTTCTTTTGACCGTGCCGGCGATGCCATCGCGCGCGCATGCCGACGATTGGTTGCCGATATCCCAGGAAGACCTGGCGATGAAGGACAATCCCAAGCATCCTGGCGATCACGCTATGATCCTGTGGCGCGAGGTAGTGGTCGATGACCTTGCGGCGCGCGAAAGTGAATATGTTCGTATCAAGATCTTTGACGATGTCGGGAAACACTACGCCGACGTGGAAATCCAGCCTATCGACCTTCCGGGCGCGGAGATTGGCAACGTCCAAGGCAGGACAATTCATCCCGGTGGCGCCATTATTCCTTTCGACGGCAAGGTGTTCGACAAGCAAGTAAAGTACCGCTATGAGCGTCTTACGGCGAAGACCTTCACCCTGCCGCAGGTAACCCCGGGAAGTATTATCGAATACAGGTACACGCGTTCATGGGGGAATTGGTTTGGATGGGGCGCCTATGCGCGCACATATTGGGGGGTACAGGAAGATCTGTTCCAGCGTAAGGCACATTTCAGCCTGAACCCCGCCGGCGGGTTAATTCTACGTTGGTCCAGCGCTGGACTTTCCGCTGATCATGCCCCGGTAGTGCAAAAAAACGGGAAGATCACGCTCGACATGGAGGACATGCCGGGATACGAGATAGAGCCCAACATGCCGCCGGAGAGCGAAGTTGGAGCCCACGTAACATTTTTTTACCTTGGCAGCGATACCCCTAAATCCGTGGATGGATTCTGGAAGGAAGAGGGAAAAAATTGGGCCAGATGGACCGATGAATACATGGACAAGAGTGGCGCGGTTAAGCGCGAACTGGCCTCGTTGATTGGTCCATCCGATACGAATTCAGTGAAGCTGCAGAAAATATATGACCGCGTGCAGTCCCTGCGTAATCTCAGCTTTGAGCGCGACAAGACCGAAAAGGAAATCAAGCGCGAAAAGCGGAAAGAGCTGAGCAATATTGAGGATGTGCTCCGAAATGGGTATGGATGGCACGATGAGATTAACAGCGCCTTTGTCGCTCTGGCCCGCGGCGCCGGGTTTGATGCCACGTTGGTGGAAATCACCGATCGCAGCGATGCGTTCTTCGATAAGAATTTACTGAGCATGCGACAGTTTGAGTGGAAAATCGTACGCGTCAGGGAAGATGGAAAGGATTTATACCTTGATCCCGGCATTCCATTTTGCCCGTTTGGATTGATTGCATGGGAAAACACTTCTACCTTAGGCCTGCTGCTGGATAAGAACCCGGTTTTCGTCCGCATTCCCGCTCCTGCGGCAGACAAGGCTGGCATCACGCGCCGGGCAGATCTCACATTGCAACAAGACGGCTCCATCCATGGCACCGTCGAAATAACGTTTTCCGGGATGCCGGCCCTGAATTATCGCCTGGAAGAGCGCAATGAGGATGAGGCCGCGCGCAAGAAGGATATGGAAGACTTGCTCCGGGGATGGGTGCCGGCCAGTGCCACCGTCGAGTTGCAGAAGGTCAACGACTGGAAATCTTCGAAGCTGCCTTTGGTGGCTACCTACCAGGTGACAATTCCCGCTTATACCAGCGCCGCCGGCAGTAGAGTCATTTTACCGATGACCGTATTTGTCGGGGCCTATCGCAATCCGTTTGTCTCCAAACAGCGCAGCAATCCGATTCTCTTTTCATTTCCCTATGCGGATGAGGATGATGTGACTGTCCATTTAGCCCCGGAGTATCAGCTCGACAGCCTTCCGAAGGGCCGCTCCCTGAAAAACGGAGTA
>CAZUCM010000445.1:0-2431 GCA_964619235.1 uncultured Terriglobales bacterium | reverse complement strand
TTACCGTATCGAAATCGTAGCGTAAGCTTCCGCTGCCGCTGACCGCCGCTCCCGTCACCGCCAGCAACTGCGCGCCGATCATGGTGGCTGCGCAGGCAATCTGCATCATGACCAGGAACCTGTTGGCCGCGCGAACATTCTGCCGCTTCCGCTTTTCGTAGCGAATCAGCATATAGCCGGGCAAGGTCATGAGCTGCCAGAAGATAAAGAAGAACCACATCATGTCCGTCGTACTGAGCAATCCGAACATGGCCGCCAAAAACAACAGGAAATACGGGTAGTAGCCGGCGACTCCGTACTCCTTGTAATGGCGCATATAGGTGATGGAGTAAAAAGAAGCCGGAACAGCGACCAGTACCGCCAGCAGCAGAAAAACCGAGGTCAGCCCGTCCACGTAAATTCGTAACGCAAAACCAAACCGGGAGATGGCCCAGAAATGAGAGGGTTCGGCGGACGGTCCCACAAACATGACCTTGCCGACGGCGAACAGGATGAAGGCCCCCGAAACCGCGGTAATGGCAAAGGCCAGCCAACCCGCGGTTGTCTTATCGCGCGAGACCACCCAGGTTGCCACCGCCCCGGTGATGCAAATCAGTATCGCTGTCAGAACCGCTTGTTCGGGTGTCAGCATGCCTTCACTTCCTGGTTCAATTCCAGCAATAGCTCCTTCAGCAGGGCTATTGTGGTCTGCACCGCCGCCGATAGCTGCCTTCCCGGCTTGAGCGTTTCCGGCTGCACCCCTAACAACCAGGCTTTGGTGTTTCCGCCGGCCTCCGCCCACTTTGCCAACACGCTCAGCGAAATCTTGTGGGTGGAGATCTGCGGAAAACGCGCCGCCATTTCGCTGGAATCCAGCAGCGCCACCGAGCCGGGCGCACCGCCGAATTCCACCGCATCAAGGAAAACAATGACTGGGAATTTCTCTCCGCTCACCCGGCTGATACAGACTTCCGGACGGCCACCGGCCATCATCACGTCCGGCACGCCGGCGCGAATCAGCTCCTCGGCCAGCCGGATACCGGCTCCATCGTCGCCGTAATCCTCGTTCCCCAGTCCCATCAGGCAGACCCGGCCGCCACCAAGACACTGCCGCAGTTGTTCTCGCAGATCCGGCATCAGATGTCTTCTCCCAGACTCTTGATTTGCTGATACGTAAACACCGGGCCATCCACGCAGACGTAAGCCACGCCGATACAACAATGACCGCATTTGCCCACACCGCACTTCATGTAACGCTCCAGCGTCGATACGATATCCCGCTCCTGAAAGCCCATATCGAGCAGGTCGCGAATCACGAACCGGAACATCACCGGAGGGCCACAGACAAAGGCCACCGTATTCTCCACCGGCACCTGCACTCCCGGCTTCTTGAACAGGCTGCCCACCACTCCCACATTGCCGGTCCAGCTGTCGTCGGCACGATCCACCGTCAGGTGACATTCGATTCCGGCCTGGATTCCCCATTCGCCCAGATTCGGCACGTACATCAGCTCTTTGGGCGTCTTAGCGCCATGAAAAATCTGTATCCCGGCAAACTTATCGCGATGCTTAAGAGCGTACACAATGCACGAACGCAAGGGGATCAAACCAATGCCGCCGGCAACAAACACCAGGTTCTTGCCGTAATACTCCTCCATGGGGAAACCATTGCCATACGGCCCGCGCACCGCGAATTTGTCGCCCGGCTTCAGCCGGTGGAAGGCCGAGGTACAACTGCCCACCTGGCGCACCGTAAAAAAAACCTCCTCTTCGGTGGGACTGGCCGGCAGCGAAGTGGGAAACTCGCCCACTCCAAAAAGCGATACCTGGGCAAACTGTCCGGGTTTAAACCTCTTAAATGAAGCCTGTTCCGCGTTATCCTCAAAGCGCCAGTAGAAGGTTTTTACGTCCTGAATCTCAGACACCACCCGGTCGAGAACCGCGATCTTAGGCAGATAGACGTTTTCTGTATTACTCACGGTCAGATCCTTGTTGCGCGCGACATATTTTTAACCACGAAGGCACGGCGGCATGGAGAAATCCATGGATCGAACGAACATTGCCGATCTCAAAACTACTCCGAGCCTCGGTCTCTCCGTGGTGGATTTTGCTTGCCGGAGTTGAGCTCATACCTTCTCCACTTCCGCTGTGGCCCGCCGAATCCGCTCCACTACGCTTGGCATGCCGATATCGCCATGGCAAACGGCCGCACAGCGGCCGCAGCCCACGCATGCCATCGACAGCTCCCGCTGGATGAAGTACTGAGCCAGCTTACGGAAAAAACGGCGGTTGCGGCGATCATGCACCGCCCGGCGCGGGTTATGGCCGCCGGCCATACGGGTAAAGCCACCGAGGGCGCAGGAGTCCCATACGCGAACCCGCTCCACCTCCTCCGGGGCCACCTGCCGGTCGCTTACCGTGAAGCAGGTGCAAGCCGGGCAAACATAGGTGC
>CAZUCM010000444.1:0-2475 GCA_964619235.1 uncultured Terriglobales bacterium | reverse complement strand
TCCCAGGGGCCGAAGCGATGCACCTCCTGGTCGGCCCGGCGGCGGCGGCGGAGCAGGGCGTTGGCCCGGGCCAGCAATTCATTGACGCTGAACGGCTTGGTCACGAAATCGTCCGCGCCCGCATCCAGCGCCGCCACTTTCGTCTGCTCCTGGCCGCGCACCGACAACACAATGATCGGCACCTTCGATTTCGCCCGGATACGGCGGCACAACTCCAGGCCGTCCATGTTGGGCATGCCAAGGTCGGTGATCACCAGCTCGGGAGTCCACTCCTTCATCACCTGCAGGGCTTCGTCCCCGTCGGCGGCGGAGCGGATCGCATGTCCGTGCGAAGACAGCGTGGTACGCAAAACGCGGGTGATCTGCGCTTCGTCGTCCACCACCAGAATTCGCGCTTTGTCGTTCCCCGTCATCATGCCTCTAACGCGCTTCCTGGGTCACGATGTGAACGTCGACGGCAGGCGAGTCGCGCAGGAACTTATGGATTGCGGAAAGGTAGAGATAGCGGCGCCAGCCTTTGGTGGCCGAATGCCCAAAGACCACCTGGGTAATGTGCTTCTCGCGCACGTACTTGGCCACTGTTTCCGACACGCTCTTTCCTTCCAGACGAACGATTGTCGCGCCCAGGTCCTCGGCAAAGCGGATGTTCTGCGCCAGCGTCCTCTTGTTATCCGGAGTTTCATCCACGCCGCTGTCGACATAGACCACCGTAAACTCGGCATCCATTCTCTGCGCCATGCGGGCGCCGCGGGCCACCAGATACTGAGCCGCCGGATTGGAGCTGATACATACGGCAATACGCTCGTGCACTTCCGCCGCCCGCTCGAAGTTATCGCGCTCCAGGTAGGATTCCAGGCTGCGGTCCACCACGTTCGCCACCTGCCGCAAGGCCAATTCGCGCAAGGCAATCAGGTTGCTTACCTGAAAGAAGTTGGATAGGGCGCGTTCGGCGCGCTCCACCGGATAAATGTCTCCGCGCTGCATACGCTTTTGCAGTGCCTGCGGAGTAAGATCGGCCATCAGGATTTCGTCCACCCGGTGCAGGACCCAGTCCGGAACCGTCTCTCGAACCTGCACTCCCGTCAGGTTGCGCACGGTCGGGCCCAGGCTCTCGACGTGTTGCACGTTCATCGTGGAAAGCACGTCGATTTTGGCGTCCAGTATGTCCATGACGTCTTCGTAACGCTTGGTATGGCGGCTGCCTTCGACATTGGTGTGCGCCAGTTCGTCCACCAGGACCACCTGCGGCTTGCGCGCCAGAATGGCGTCAATGTCCATCTCCTCGAAGACCGTGCCTTTGTATTCGAGCTGGCGCTTGGGCACCAATTCCAGCCGCGAGGCCAATTCGCCGATGGGCTTGCGGCCATGAGTCTCAATGACGCCGACGACCACGTCTTCGCCGCGGCTGCTGCGCCGCAGGCCTTCGCTGAGCATGTTGTAGGTCTTCCCTACTCCGGGGGCATACCCCATAAACAGCTTGAACAGACCCTTTTCTTTGGTGGGTGCGGTTTCTTCCAGCCACTGCTCGGGAGTCTTAGCCATTGGCGTTCTTCTCTTGCAAAGCGCAAAATTTGGCGAATCGGATACAATCTTGCCTGTGAAGAGTGTAGCGCAACTCACCTCGCGATTTATGGCCGCCGCCGCAATCATTGTGGCGATTGCTCTTTTTTATTTCAAGATGATTCACGCGAATGCCACCACCGCGGGATTCACGTTTTTGCTGGCCGTACTGCTGGTGGCCACCTCCTGGGGTCTGGCGGCGGCGGCATTTACCGCCGTTATAGCCACTTTTTGCCTTAATTTCTTTTTTCTGCCGCCGGTGCTCCACCTCACCGTTGCCGATCCGCAGAACTGGGTCGCTCTTCTTGTATTTCTGATCATTGCGCTGCTGGGCAGCAAGCTTTCGCAGCGCGCCCGCAGCGAGGCGCTGAATGCCGATCATCGCCGGCGGGAGTCCGAACGGCTGTTTATTTTCACCCAGCGCCTGTTGGCTACCGATAATATTGTCGAACTGTTGAATGCCGTTCCCCGCTATATCGTGGAGACCTTCGCGCTGACCGCGGCCGGGATTTATATGACCAAGAAGCGCGAAGTCTATTACTCCGATTTGCGAGGCCACGGTTTGTTGGACGTGCAGGAGCTGCAGGCAGTGGCGGGGCGCGGCGAGTCCGTGATCGATCCCGAGCATGGACTGGCCTTCATTCCCCTGCGCATGGGCGTGCGCGCGGTGGGCAGCGTTGGCATTGCCGGCGGAACGCTTTCCCGTGAAATGCTGGATGCCATCGGCAGCCTCGTCGCCATTGCCATCGAACGCGCCGGCGCCGTGGAAAAGCTCAGTCAGACCGAGGCGGTTCGCGAGAACGAGCGCTTGCGCTCGGTTCTGATGGATGCCGTAACCCACGAATTCCGTACCCCTCTCACTTCCATGAAGGCGGCCGCCGAGAGCCTGCTTTCCGATTTTCAGATGAGCGCCAA
>CAZUCM010000443.1:0-2490 GCA_964619235.1 uncultured Terriglobales bacterium | reverse complement strand
CGCATTGCCGAAGTCTCCTTCCTGCAGCACAACTATCAGGCGGCCGCCAACGAATACCGCGATTCCCTGAACGGCGACGGCGATCCCCGCTGGACCGAAGTGTGGAGCCATATTCAGTTGGGCAAGATCTTCGATATCACCGGCCAGCGCGAACGCGCCGTCAACGAATACCGCCAAGCCATGCAGACCAACGACAATACCCAGGGCGCACAGGACGAAGCCCGCAAGTATCTGCAAACGCCATATGAGAAGCAGAAGAGCCAGTAGTGAGCAGCTGGCAGTTAGGGGTTAGGCGTCGTCGGCCAACGGCCCTCGGCTGTTGGCCGTTGGCCGGAAACGGACGCATCGTCATCGCAAAAGCAACGCCGGCGGGCCCTCTATAGGAAACACAAGCCTTTGCGTCACGGCTGGGGTAGAATTCCGCTCATGAACTCGCAGTTGCGGGAAAATGCCACGGATGCAATCAGGTTTTGGGAGCGTTGGCGAATCGCCTACAATTTCGTGCTCGCCGCGGTTGTAGTTTTCTATTTCGCGATCAGCTATCCCTGGTCGAAAACGGCGCTTTCGGTAGACCTCGGTTTGGGGCTGTTCCTGCTGGCCGTGTTGGCCAATGTGGCTTACTGTGCGGCATACGTCGTAGATCTTTTCGCGCAAGCCTCCGGCTTTCGCGACCTCTGGCAAAAATACCGGTTGCTTCTGTTTGCCATCGGCACCGCCTTCGCAGCCATCATCACGCGCTTCATCGCAATGGGAATGTTCGTCCCCGGCAGAGGGTAGCACGGAGCAGTCGTCGGTCTTTGGTCTTCGCGAAGGTATCGCTTCCGGCCAACGGCAAACGACCAAAAACCGATGACGCTACTCTCCCCTCCCATACCTCAATCCCGCCAACCGCATCGCCTCTTCCTTCTCCACCCCGCGCCGCATCACCAGGACCTGAAAAACTTCGCCCATTCCCGCCGGGGTCACGAGATTCTTCAATTGCATCGCCACCTTCGCCTGCTCCTGCGGGGATTGAACGTCCTCAAAGGCATCGGCAAACTGATTGGCTTCGCCGATTCCCATCAAAAACTGCGCTTGCGTCAGAAGAATGCCGGCCTCCATGCCGGCCTCCATGCCGGCCGCGCGCAGGGCGGTGAAATTGACGTTGGCGGTGATGTCCTGCTCTCCGGGAGCCTCATATGGCGAATCCGAGATTGTGTGCTGCCGGAAAGCCCTTACGGAGCTTGCCGCCCGGCCGGCCAGGAGTTCTTCCCGGGTGTATCCATAATCAATCGCAATCAGAAATCCCTGTTTCATCCGTCCGCAGACGCGGCGCATGAAGTCCGCGGCGGCCAGGGTCGCTTCCACCCTGCCTGTCTGGGGAGGAATCCCGTGACGCTTCACGAATTCCAACTCCTCTGGAGCCGGTTCCGCATAGCATTCGACAAACCGGTCATCCTCGCAACCAATGCGCAACGCCCCTCTTTGGTCGATTACCTCTACCGGCAACGCATCGAAGAACTCATTGGCAAAAACGATCATGGGACCGGTCAGCGCCGGCAATTCCTCGATACCGCTGACGATCGCCACCTCTCCCATGCCCGCTCTCCGGCCTTGCGCCGTTCCCTCCCCGTGGACTCCGGAGAAGCGTTCCCGCAGGCGCGCCCGCAAGTGCCGGGAACTTTCCACCATGGTGTAATGCGTGGCCGCCAGAAAATCAGGAAATTTCTTGCGCGACCAGGCAAGCACATCGTGAGCAAAAAGCCCTCGGCCCGGTCCCAATTCAATGATGTCGATCCGGGCGGGGGCCTCCAGCGCCCGCCACATTTCGTCAAACTGGCGGGCCAGCAACCGCCCGAACACCGAATGGACGTCGCTGGCGGTATAGAAATCGCCGGCTTTGCCGAATTGCTCCTTTTCGCGGGAGTAATACCCATGTTCCGGGTCGTAAAGGCACAATTCCATGTACCGCGAAAACGGAATTGGGCCGCGTTGGCGGATTTCCTCGGCAATGCGGGTTCGAAGATTCATTCGTTGTCATTATTCACCACCGGAGGCAGCAAGGCATGGATGGCGCGGCGGAAAATTGTTCCGGTTTTCCGGATTCGGGAGCTATTCCCCCCAGGAAAGCAAAAGGAAAAGGAGGTAAGCTGCTACAATTCCTGTAGCATACGGCGAAAAGATTCACTGATCCGCTCACGGAATCCGGGACCAGCGGTATGTTTCGGTTGCCCCGGGGGTTACTTATGTTTATGGCTCCCGGTGGAGTGCTGATTTATAATCAAAAATTCTGGTCAAATTCTCTGGAGTCTATAAGGCGATGATTCGATTCCTACAAACACCCGGCCCCCTCAAGAAGATCATTCTGGGCGGGATTCTGCTCGTGATTTGCGGCGCCATGGTGATCAGCCTCACCCCAACCTTCAGCCAATCTTTCTTCGGTGCTCCCGGAGCGGGAGTGGTGGCCAAGGTCGGCGATCAAGAGGTTACGACCGAAGAAGTTGAGCAAGT
>CAZUCM010000442.1:0-2500 GCA_964619235.1 uncultured Terriglobales bacterium | reverse complement strand
TCGGCGTCATTTTGTTGATTGGTATCGTCAAGAAGAACGCCATTCTGATGATCGACTTTGCGCTGGCTGCCGAACGCGTGGACGGCAAGAATCCGCGGGAGGCGATTTTTCAGGCTTGCATTCTGCGCTTCCGGCCCATTCTAATGACTACCATGGCGGCTCTCTTTGGCGCTCTGCCGCTGGCTCTGGGCCGGGGCACGGGTTCGGAGCTCCGCAACCCGCTGGGCATCACCATTATCGGCGGCCTGATTGTAAGCCAGATGCTGACGCTGTACACCACTCCGGTCGTGTATCTCTCCCTGGACCGCTTGCGCGTGAGATGGCTGAGCGCTCACGGAAAGCTGGAAGCGCAGCGGCAACTCGGATCTTTAGGATGACAAGAGCCTGTATGCATGCCAATTCGCCAGCAGAATGGGCCAACCCCGCAAGGAGCCGGGAATACCGATGAAGGCAACCAATAAACTGCGCGCTGTGACTGCGCTGTTGTGCGGCACACTCCTTTTTCAGGGCTGTGTTGTCGGTCCCCGATATAACCGCGCCAAGGTGCAGACGCCCGGGACGTTTAAGGAAGTCACCCCTGATGATCTCAAGCAGATGGACGGCTGGAAGGTCGCCCAGCCGCAAGACAGTGCTTTACACGGCAAGTGGTGGGAGATCTTTGGCGATCCGCAGTTGAACGCACTGGAAGAGCAGGTCAACATTTCGAATCAGAACGTCGCTGCCGCCTTCGCCGGCTTCATGGCGGCGCGGGCTGTGGAGCGGCAGGCGCGGGCGCAGTATTTCCCGACCGCTTCGGCCGGTATCGGGGCGACGCGGCAACGCCAGAACTCGGTTACGGGGCCCGTGACCGCTACCGAATACTCGCTGCCCTTTGACGCCTCCTGGACGCCCGACCTGTGGGGACGTGTTCGCAACAACGTGCGCGCCAATGTCGCCAACGCGCAGGCCAGCGCCGCCGATCTGGAAAATGTCCGCCTGACTGCACAGGCGGAAGTGGCGGTCGATTACTTCCAGCTGCGCGGGCAGGATGCGCTGAAGCAGTTGGTGGATTCAACGGTCGATGCCTATGAGAAGTCGCTGGAACTGACCAAAGCTCTGTATGAAACCGGGATTGACTCGGAGGAATCGGTCGCGCAGGCCGAAACCCAGTTGGAAACCGTGCGCGCGCAAGACACCAATCTCGGCATTCTACGGGCACAGTATGAACATGCCATCGCCATGCTGACCGGTCAGGCCGCCTCCTCGTTCTCGATAGCCGTTGAGCCTTTGAGAACTCTGCCGCCGGCCATTCCGTTTGGCGTGCCCTCTCAACTGCTGGAGCGCCGCCCGGATATTGCCGCCTCCGAGCGGCTGATGGCCGCGGCCAATGCCCAGATCGGCGTCGCCAAAGCCGCTTTCTTTCCCACGCTTACGATCGGCGCATCGGCCGGATTTCAATCTACGGACAGCGCAAAGTGGTTTAGCTGGCCCAGCCGGTTCTGGTCCGTCGGTCCGTCGCTTGCCGAAACCATTTACGATGGCGGTCTGCGCCGGGCTACCGTTGAGCAGTACCGCGCCCAATACGATCAGACCGTCGCCAACTATCGTGGCGCAGTCCTGACCGCCTTCCAGCAGGTCGAAGATGATCTCTCGTCCCTGCGGATTCTCTCCAAGGAGATTCAGGAACAGGACACGGCGATCCGCTCGGCACAGCACAGCCTGGCTCTGGCGACCGACCGTTATCGGCTCGGCATCGACCCTTATCTCAACGTCATTGCGGCCCAGACCGCCCTTTTCGGTAATCAACAGACATCCGTGGATCTGCGCATCGAACAGATCGTGGCCAGCGTGCAATTGATCGAGGCGCTTGGCGGCGGCTGGGATGCCTCCACGCTTCCCACGTCACAGCAGGTTATTTCGCGCGAGGCGCAAGTGCCGGCTAAGCCTTAAGAGACGTGCGTTTGATGGTTCCCGTCGCGGCCGGCCGGGAAGAGGTTTACATCTTTTTCACCATAGGAATACCCTCGCTTGCCAAATCGGGAAATTGAGTAGTTTGAGTCCGGCCTAAGATTGGCGCCGGCAATTACCCGATTCCGCAATTTTTCAATCTTTTTCCATTTTTGAGGCGTCGGCATTTTGCTTCCGCTTCTCCGCCCGGCGCGTGCGCATCCAGCGGGTGTTGTACTCCCGTTTGCAGGCATCGCACCAGGGATGCGCTTGCAGTCGTCCCTGCGAGCGCCGCACAAAACTGAAATCATCTGCCGGCTTGGCGCCGCGGCAGCGTTTGCAAACCCGGAAACCGAAAGCATCAGAAATGGAAACCGGCGGCAGGTGGGCGCCGATTACGGGCATACGCACCCCCACGCCGTCATGGCGCCGCAAGCGCAGGGCGAAAGCTGTGCGCGTGTGGCGTCGCTTTCACAGGCGGCGCAGAAACTTTGCTCGGGATAAATCCGCTGCTTGAGTTCACGTAACAGCCGGCGGCGAACCGGCCTGGGCACTGCGCGCATCTTTCGCGCGA
>CAZUCM010000441.1:1635-2503 GCA_964619235.1 uncultured Terriglobales bacterium | reverse complement strand
CTGAAGCCTGAGGCCATAGCCATGGTGGCGACCTACGGCCATCGCCTGGCGCATATCGAGAATACCCAGGAGAAATTTGATGTGTCCGGAGAACGCCGGTTACTGGTTCCCAAGAAGGCAATGCACGAACTGATGGGACTGCTGCAAGGCGATGCCGAATCGGTAGAGCTGGCGGAAGACGATTCCACTTTATTTTTCCGCGTGGGCAGCAGCCGTTTATTGACCGCCCGTAAACTGAATGGACAGTTCCCCAACTTCGAAGCCGTATTGCCGCGCGAGAACACGAAGATCGTGACCTTGGGTTGCGACGAAATGGCCAACGCCATCCAACGAGTCGCCCAGTTTGCGGATGAGCGTTCGGGAGCGATCCGTCTGAAACTGGAAAGCAATGAACTCAGGTTGCTGGCAAACTCCAACGAAATGGGTGAAGCCGAAGACATTCTGGAAATTAAATACCAGGCCGATCCCATGACCATCGGATTTAATTCCCAGTATCTGCTCGATTTTCTTAAGGTGGCCAGCACCGGAGAAGTTCGCCTGGAGTTGAAGGATGCGCAATCCGCAGGCCAGTTGCGTCCGGCCGAAAATGGCGATGAGTTCAAGTACCGCTACGTAATTATGCCGATGAGAATTTGACGGGAAGCCTCTGCTTTTCCCTGCTCTCTGTTCCCCGCAAAATGCGGTGGTGCTGAATATTTGTGCGACTGTGCCGCTGCCGGCTCTACAGGGATTCTTCCAGTTTTCAATTCCATTACACGATCTTTTCCATTTCGCTATTTTTAGCCTGTAACTTATTGAATAGCAAAGAGTTCAATAGCCTTCCGCACGGCCTCTTGTGGTAGAATTAAAATTAATTGCATAGTCCCTA
>CAZUCM010000441.1:0-1625 GCA_964619235.1 uncultured Terriglobales bacterium | reverse complement strand
AAGTAGGCGTGATTTCAAGCATTTATGCTCTGAGATTGGAGTTCGATTGGCTTCCAAGGAAATCGTCAGCGGCACAGCGGCGGCCGAGCCGAAGAAGAACGGCAAGAACGGTAGCGCGAATGGCCAGGTCTCGAACGGCAACGGAGATGGCGCCGGCTACACAGCGGATTCGATCAAGGTTCTGGGCGGCATGGAAGCCGTCCGGAAACGTCCGGCGATGTACATTGGCTCGACGGGCGAACTCGGTCTGCATCACCTCGTCTACGAAGTGGTGGACAATTCCGTGGACGAAGCCCTGGCGGGTTATGCCAGCCAGGTGGACGTCAAAGTTCATACCGACAATTCCATCACCGTAGTGGATGACGGCCGCGGCATTCCCGTGGATGACATGGTCATCGACGGCGAAAAAGTTTCGGCGGCGCAGGTGGTGATGACCAAGTTGCACGCCGGCGGCAAATTCGATGCCTCCAGCTACAAAGTGTCGGGCGGACTGCACGGAGTGGGAGTCTCCTGCGTCAACGCATTGAGCTCCGAACTCAATCTGGAAATCCGGCGCGATGGCGTGGTGTGGCAACAGGACTATTCCCGCGGTGAACCGCTGGGCAAGCTGAAGAAAGCCGGATCCACGCGCAAGCGCGGCACCACGGTGCACTTTCAGCCGGATGCGGAGATCTTCACCGCAACCGAATACAACTTCGATACGCTGGCGCAGCGCCTGCGCGAGTTGGCATTCCTGAACAAGGGCCTGACGATCACGCTTACCGACGAGCGCACCACCGATGCCAAGACCGGGGAAGCCAAGAAGCAGGAATTCAAGTACAGCGGCGGCATCAGCGAGTTCGTCAAGCATTTGAACAAGGGCAAGGCCACGCTCTACGATAAGCCGATTTACATGGAAGCCGAACGCGACGGCGTGGCCATGGAGATCGCACTGCAGTATAACGACGGATACAGCGAGAACGTATTCAGCTTTGCCAACAACATCAACACCGTCGATGGCGGAACGCATCTGTCGGGCTTTCGCACGGCGCTGACCCGCACCATCAACTACGCCGGCCAGCAGCTGGGATTGTTCAAGGACGTGAAGGAGAATCTCAGCGGCGACGACGTGCGCGAAGGGCTGGTGGCCGTCATCAGCGTCAAGTTGCCGCAACCGCAATTCGAAGGACAGACCAAGGGCAAGCTGAACTCGGATATCGCCGGCATCGTGCAGGCATTCGTCAACGAGCGGCTGGGGGCATTCTGCGAACAGAATCCGACGGCGGCGCGCAAGATCATCAACAAGGCGATTGACGCGGCCCGCGCCCGCGAGGCGGCGCGCAAGGCCCGCGATCTTACGCGGCGCAAAGGCGCGCTGGATTCGGGCGGGCTGCCGGGAAAGCTGGCGGATTGCTCGGAACGCCAACCCGAACGCTGCGAACTCTTTCTGGTCGAGGGTGAGAGCGCCGGCGGCACGGCCAAACAGGGCCGCGACCGGCGCTTCCAGGCGATTCTGCCGCTGAAGGGCAAAATCCTGAACGTCGAAAAGGCGCGCTACGACAAGATGCTGGCGCACGAAGAAATTCGCGCGATGATTACGGCGCTGGGCACGGGCATTTCGAAAGAAGATTTCGACGCCAGCAAAC
>CAZUCM010000440.1:0-2534 GCA_964619235.1 uncultured Terriglobales bacterium | reverse complement strand
TGGGCTGGCCGGAGAAGACGCGCGATCTGGAAGTTTTCTATCCGACCTCGCTGCTGATTACCGGTTTTGACATTCTGTTCTTCTGGGTGGCCCGCATGATCATGATGGGCTGCCATTTCATGCAGGACCATAAGCAGGACCCGGCGGTCAAGCGCCTCAGCGGCGACGAAGCGCGCAAAGACGATTCCGTTCCCTTTCGCAACGTGTATATCCACGCCCTGGTGCGCGATGCCGAGCGGCAGAAGATGTCCAAGACCAAGGGCAACGTGCTCGATCCCATCGAGGTGATCGCGAAATACGGCACCGATGCCACCCGCTTTACCCTGGCGGCCATGGCCTCGCCCGGCACCGACATCGCCTTCAGCGAAAGCCGCACCGAAGGCTACCGCGCCTTTGCCAACAAGATATGGAATGCCGCCAGGTTCATCTTCATGAATCTCGATCAGGCGTCGGACAGAGTTGACCAGGTCACGGTGCTGCCGATGGAGGACCGCTGGATTCTGTCGCGCGTCAATCGCGTGGCCCAGCAGATGAACGAGGCGCTCGGGGACTATCGTTTCCACGAGGCCGCGAACGTGGTCTACAACTTTTTCTGGGGCGAATTCTGCGACTGGTATATCGAACTGGTGAAGCCGCGGTTATTCGCGGAAGCGGATAAGACCGTGCGGGCCCAAGCGTTGCAGGTGGTTACCACGGTCTTCGAGAAGGCCCTGCTTTTGCTTTCGCCCATCATGCCCTTTATCACCGAAGAGCTGTGGCATGCGCTTTATGAAGGCAAGCCCCCGCAGCCCTCGATTGCGCTGGCGCCGTTTCCGCAGCCGGATGCGCAGTTCATCAGCGATGAGGCGGAGTTGGAGATGGCAATCCTGCAGGATCTGATCGTCAGCGTGCGCAACGTCCGTGCGGAGCTGAAGGTCGAACCCAAGGTCAAGGTGCCGATCCAGCTGCATTCGGACGAAAAGGTGCGCGGCCTGGTGGAGCGCAACCGCGGCGCCGTGGAGCGGCTGGCCAACGTCGAACAGATCGAATTCGTCGAGCAATCGCTGGCCCACGAGGCCGGAGCTCGCAGCACGGCCCGCTTCGATGTGCGCGTCGTCTACGAGCAGAAGATTGACGTGGCCGCCGAGCGCGAGCGCATCCAGAAGGAAGACGCCAAGCTGGAGAAGGAAATGGCCAACGCCGAACGCCAGCTGGGCAACCAGCAGTTCCTGGCCAAGGCCCCCGCCGCCGTGGTCGAAGGTCTGCGGAGCCGTCTTGAAGAAGTGAAGGTTTTGCGCGACAAGAATCAACTTGCCTTGGCGGCGCTGAAGTAATTTTGTGATAGGCCTGCGCCAGTGGCCATGATTGGGGGGCGCGAAACAGGTATCTGCCGTTTGCGCGAGCGATGGCAGGCCGCTCCCCATCTCAGGATCTACGCCGGCTCCTGGCTTCTGTGCCGGCCGACGGCCAAATACGTTCTTGGAGTAAGCGAATGGACTGGAACAGCCGCCGTGTCACTGCCATCCTGCAAAATGCGCTGATGGAGGATTGCGCCCTGCGCGATGCCACCACCTATGCCTGTATTGATCCGCAGCAGTTGGCCGTAGGCACGGTGCTGGCGAAGCAGGATTGCGTGTTGGCCGGGTTGGGCCTGATCGAACGCACCCTGGAGATTTTCGCCATGCTGGATGGCACCGTGACCACGATTCCCGATGTCACCAGCAACCAGGAGATCTTCGACGGCGTGCGGCTTTTTCCGGGGCGGCAAGTCGCCGTGGTGCGGCATAATGCGCGCGTGTTGCTTTCCTGCGAACGCGTAATCCTCAATCTGTTGCAGCGGCTGAGCGGAACCGCCACCGCCACGCGCCGGTATGTGGATCGGATAGCCGGAACCAGGGCCCGTATTCTCGATACCCGGAAAACCGTTCCCGGCCTGCGGGTGCTGGATAAATATGCCGTCACCTGCGGCGGCGGATTCAATCACCGGCTGGACCTGAGCGATGGCATGCTGATCAAGAACAACCACATCGACCTGGCGGGCGGAGTCACCGTCGCGCTGGAACGCGCGCATCGCAACCGCAGAGGCGAACAGCCGATCGAGGTCGAGGTGCGATCATTGCAGGAACTGGAAGAAGCGCTGGCGGCAAATGCCGAGGCGGTACTGTTGGATAACATGAGCCCCGAGGACTGCCGGCGCGCCGTGGAGCGGGTGCAGGGCCACCCGCGGCGCGTCCCCCTGGAAGCCAGCGGCGGCATCAACCTGGAGAATGTCCGCGCTTACGCTGAGGCCGGAGTGGACTACATCTCCATCGGCGCGCTCACTCACTCGGTGCAGGCTGTGGACTTGAGCATGCGGATTACTGAATTGTAGTGAGTGGCTGGCCCGGATGATTCATCAGATCTTCTCGGAAACTGGGAGATTGGCGCGTGTTCCCGGTGGAAGAGCGGGCCTTCAGGCCGGCGGCTCGATCAACACTCTGACTTGGGCTTAACAGGCTGCGGAAAAATTCGTTCTACAGCCGCTTCTTTGAAAGGGCGCGGCTTCAGCCGCGCCG
>CAZUCM010000439.1:0-2543 GCA_964619235.1 uncultured Terriglobales bacterium | reverse complement strand
ACTGGGTTGAAGACGATGGCAGCAATGCCGGATGGCCTCGACGAGAGAAAAATTAATAAGATTGGCCCCAATTGGTGGCAAGTGTACACGAGAAAAGCAGATTTCTCTTCGGTTCTTTGCGAGTCCTACGCGAGGAATGGCATCGAACGGGTCCGTGGTCGCGTTGAAGATGAGGCTCCGCTAAACAGTTCTAGACTTCAGGCATGTACTGATTTCATGAACGGTGAAGGGCCGTCCCACTAGAATCACCGCATGGGAGAACAAAATTGAAAAATGTCAGTCTATGGAACCCAAACGGAGATCCTTTCAAGCATTACCCCAACGTCGTCAGCTACACCATCGAGGGCGGGTTGCTGTCATTCCGCTGGGAGCGGACGCCGAAGGATCAATCCACGACGGAAAGAGTCGTCACGAGCCTGCCGTTTTTCGTCGATGACGATCTGATTAGCTAGGCTGATCGGCGGTGCCGTTCACGGTCGAACCAGTTACGTGACCGCCAGATGGATATCACCGAAGATGATCGTTACTTCCGGTTAAGGAATCATCCGACGGGAGCCGAAAAGAGCTTACTTCCGCAGGCGAGCGCTTCCGGCGCGTAGGCGACTTGATTTTGCATTCGGAGCAAGCGGAAGCTGCGTATAACCCTATATGCGAACGCGTCTAATTCGAGGTGGTTGCTGCTGGAGATGGGCGGCCATGGCTGTGGTGTCGGTGGCGCTGTGCGGGACGGTGGGGACGATGGCGCAGGGCCGGGACACGACGAAGCCTGAGCCCATGAAGGCAATGGCGAAGGATGCAGACCCTGACTGGGAGGTCGCGACAGTAAAGCCGAGCGACCCAAACGATACGGCGGGGCAGCATATTCGGATGCCGGGGCGACACGTGATGCTTCTTGACACCACGGTGGAACAGTTTCTGTTGCTCGGTTATGGCGTGCAGAAAAGTCAGCTTGCGGGCGAGCCGGAGTGGGTGAAGACGGAGCGGTGGGATGTGGACGGCGTGCCGGATATCGAGGGTGGACTGAGTTGGAGACAGCTGCAGGGAATGATGCAGAAGGTTCTCGCGGAGCGGTTTGGGCTGGAGTCGCATCACGAGCGGCGGGAGATGCCGGTATATGCGTTGACGGTGGCCAAGGGTGGCCCGAAGATGATTGCGAATACGAGCGATCCGAACGGATGGATGAACCAGCAGAACGGTGGGATCAATGGCCGCCACTTTGAAACACTCAAGAATGCGTCCATGGCGGACCTGGCACTGATCCTGCAATTTCATGTTGATCGGCCTGTCGTCGATCAGACCGGGCTCAAAGGACGTTTCGATTTCAAGCTGCAGTGGACCGTGGACGACGCGCAGGCGACCGCGCCTGATGCTCCGCCGGGATTGTTTACGGCCATTCAGGACCAGATCGGGCTGAAGCTGGACCGGGTGAAGGCGCCGGCCGAGGTCCTGGTGATCGATAAGGTGGAGCGGCCTGGAGCAAACTGACCCTGGGTAGCGGGCCTTTGTCGCGAGACGAAAGAGCCGCGGCACGAATTTTGCGCAGACAGCTGCTCGATGCAATCGTGGTGGGCGGTGCAGGACTCGAACCTGCGACCTCCTGCGTGTGAAGCAGGCGCTCTAACCAACTGAGCTAACCGCCCTTGGAGGGATTTTTTTGCACTTGCGGCCCTCATCTCGGTCCGGGAAAAACTCACGGCGGGAGGAAGGCGCTGCCCTCGGGCTTCTGTTGCGGCAGAACCCCGTTAATCGGTAGGCTCCGCGTTGACAGGAAAGCGCCCGTAAAGGGCTTTCCGTAGGGTAGAGTAGCACCAGCAGGGCTTTACGGCCAACCTTGGCCCCGGAGATTGCGCCAGGGATCCGGACTGCCCGGCTCACCGGCATGTTCAGGAAAGCGCGACCAATCCGCCAGGCGGGCCCATTCGACGGGGTAGCAGCCCTGGGCCCCGTTTCCGGCCTGAGCGGCGCGGGTCTGCCGGCTCGAGGCCTTACCGGCTCAGGTTTCCTGGGTTTCCAGTCCAGATCGGCCTCTCATGAGCCCGATTCCGATCTACCCGAAAGTGGGACCGATGACGCGGAAAGTGCTCAGGAATTGGCCCGTAGACCGCAACCTTCCGATCTGGATGGGGTTCCTGAAGATATGGCAACCATGGTCCTGAACAGTCCGGCCTTGGGAGCGGGTTCGGCCGTTGGGACGGGCGGAACTCCGGCTTCAGGGATGGGAGTCCGGGCGGAATTGGATCCGGCCTCCGACGCCGCGATTATGCTGCGCGTAGCAGCGGGCGACGAAGAGGGGTTCAATTACCTGGCGGCAAAGTACCACCGCCCGATGATTCACTTCCTGTATCGGATGGTGGGGAACCAGGCAATTGCCGAAGAACTCGCCCAGGAAGTGTTTTTACGCGTCTATCGAGCAAGGAGCAGTTATCGGGCAGAGGCGAGGTTTACCACCTGGCTCTACCGGATCGCGACCAACCTTGCCGTGAACCACGCGCGCGACACGCGGCACGAACGGTCGGCGCAGACGGTGTATCTGGACGCGCCGG
>CAZUCM010000438.1:0-2554 GCA_964619235.1 uncultured Terriglobales bacterium | reverse complement strand
ACCTCCGCTTCAGTGTTGAAGCGGCCCAGGCCGAAGCGAATCGAGCTATGTGCCAGGTCATCGCCGGTGCCCAGAGCTTTCAGCACGTACGAGGGTTCCAAACTGGCGGAGGTGCAGGCGGAGCCGCTGGAAACCGCCACGTCGCCGATGCCCATCAGCAGCGATTCGCCCTCCACATAGGCAAAACTCAGGTTCAGATTCCCGGCCAGCCGGTGCTCCATTGAGCCGTTGATATAAACCTCGTCCAGAGCGGAGATAATCTTGTCGCGCAGCCGGTCGCGCAGGCCCGCGATCCGGCTGTTTTCTTCCGGCCCTTCTTCGCGAGCCAGTTCGCATGCCCTGGCCAGTCCGACGATGCCGGTGACGTTCAGCGTGCCGCTGCGCATGCCGCGCTCGTGGCCGCCGCCATCCATCTGCGCGGTAATGCGCACGCGCGGGTTCTTATTGCGCACGTACAGGGCGCCCACCCCTTTCGGGCCGTAGATCTTGTGCGCCGAAATGGACATCAGATCGATGCATTGCTCTTCCACATCCACCGGAATTTTGCCGATCGCCTGGGTGGCGTCGGTGTGGAAGAGGATTCCGCGTTCGCGGCACAGCTTGCCAATGGCGGCGATCGGTTCGATCACGCCGACTTCATTGTTCGCCGCCATAATGCTGACCAGGATCGTCTGATCGGTAAGCGCACGCTTCAGTTCGTCCAGGTCCAGCAGACCGTCCTTTTGCACCGGCAGAACCGTAACCCGGTAGCCGTGCTTTTCCAGACGCTTGCAGGGATCGAGCACAGCCTTATGCTCGATGGCGCAGGTGACGATGTGGTCGCCCTTTTCATGGTACATTTCGGCGACGCCCTTAATCGCCAGGTTGTCGCTCTCCGTCGCGCCCGAGGTGAAGATGATTTCATTGGCCCGGGCATTGATGGTTTGCGCAATGCGGGCGCGGGCGTGATCGACCGCGTATTCGGCCTCCCAGCCGTAGCCATGGTTACGGCTGGCGGCATTGCCGAATTTCTCCGTGAAGTATGGCAACATCTCCGCCAGTACACGCGGATCTACCGGCGTAGTCGCGTGATTGTCCATATAGATTGGCAGGGTCAGCCCGTTGGGGCCGGGGCGGCGTTCGAGAATTACTTTCTTGGGTTCAGTCATTTTCCATCCTGATGCTAACCAGAGCCGGGGAAACCGGCTCGGCAGCCGGCAGAGGAGAGGCGGCGGATAAATCGCGCGCCATCTCGGAAATCGTGATGCGGCCTAACACCTCTTCAATACTGCGGCTCACCCGCTGCAACGGTTCGCGCACCGTACAGCGAACGCTCTGATCGCAGGCGCCGCGCACGGTCACGCAGGAGGTGATAAATAAAGGACCTTCAATCGCCTGGATCACTTCAAAGGCCGTGATGTTTTCCGCGCCGCGCGCCAGCACATAACCGCCATTGGTCCCGCGGTGGGGCGCCACCAGTTTGGCGCGGGCCAGCCGTTGCAGGATCTTGGCCAGCGCTTCCTGGGGCAGTCCATAGGCCTCGGCCAGATCTTTGGCACTGCAGGCGCCACGGTCCTGCTGCTCGGCCAGATGCTTCATCGCAATCAGGCCATAATCGGATTTCTTGGTCAGCTTGAGCATGCTTCCTCTGACGATATCCGACCAATTCAGTCGTGAAAATATGCGACTTATTTAGTCGTAGATTATTCTCGCATGTCGAAGGATGGATAAAAGTGACAGAAGTCACACATGTGCAGGTAATTCAATCAGATGAAATTGGCGACAATTTCGGGCGGATATTGGCGGGGACCAAGTAGTCTTACGTGGTACTCAAGGTTGTAATGGATAACCTATTGAATCGGCGGTCCACTCATTCAGGCGCGCCGGGGCAAACGCCCCGCATTGCCAATGACTCCGAAAGGCTAACCCGCGCGCCTGGGAGGTCTAGAGGCTCATTGGCGGCGGGGGCGGTCTTTTTCTCCGACATGCTCGAAGCGGCCCTCGTTTTTTTCCCAGCCGAACTTTGAGAGCACCGAGCCAAAGATCCGGTCGGTCAACATGTCGACTTCCTCCGGATCGGGCTCATACGGTGTGTGTGAATCGGCGATATTGGGCAACTCGCCGAAGTCGTCGTCGTCGCGGAAAGAGGCATCTTCCTGCCGTCCCGCTGAAGACATCGGGTCCCTGTCCTCTGCCGAAGCCGGGCTTCCACGCTTAGCCGGCGCCTCGAATTCGATATCGTCATCCGTCTGCGAACGTTTCTTTTTGTGAGCCATGAAAACTCCAGTCGTTCGAGTTTGACGGTTCCTGGGGGAAAATGGATGCACAAAAGAAGTAATAAGCATTACTTAGGTCAACGATCTCCGGGAGCGCCCATATCGTCCTCCGGCGGCTGATATAATCGGTGCGGTAAAGATGAAGAAAGCCAAGTTGATACGTTCCACGACAATTCTTTGTGTCCGCCGGGATGGACAGGTAGTTCTGGCCGGGGACGGCCAGGTGACGCTGGGAGAAGGCGTCATCAAGCACAATGCCCGCAAGATACGGCGGCTCTATCAGGAGAAGATTCTGGCGG
>CAZUCM010000437.1:0-2564 GCA_964619235.1 uncultured Terriglobales bacterium | reverse complement strand
CGTACAACGGCGGCACCGGTGACAGTAATCATTACAAATTCACCGGCAAAGAACGTGATTCAGAAACCGGCTTAGACTTCTCCAAGGCAAGGTACTACGCCAGCAACATGGGGCGGTTCATGTCAACCGATCCGCTCGGCTTTACCCCACTTCATCTAATAAATCCCCAGAGGTGGAATCAGTATGCGTACGCCGTAGACAATCCCCTGACATATGTCGATCCCGACGGGAAGGATGCAATTGTAGCTGAGTTCTCCAACATGGCCGCAGGATTGGGGCACTTGGCAGCTATCTCGGTGGAGAACAATGGGGTTGCGACCTACGGCGATTTCGGGCCGACGGGCGGAGGGAAGCCACTTTACAGCGGCGATGTGAATTTCACACAGCTAAATACAAAAATCGAGTTTGATTCAAACTATATGCCTACCCGGCAGTCTCTGGACACGCTGAAGTCCGAGCTGGCGGCCAAGGAGAACCAGCCTGTGTCCTCCATCACGCTAAGATATTATTCCACACTGGGCTCAGAGGCCATCGCAATGAAACAAGCGATGATGAATGCTTTCCTGTCACGGAACGGATGGAAAATGTACTTGGTTGGCATAAACGACTGCCGTCGGTTTACGAAAAACGCGTTGGCAGCAGCCGGCATAAACTTCAGTTACGGCAGGTTTGAGACGCCGAATGCAATGGCTCAGGAAGAGGCCTGGGACTCATGGCTTGACGATTACTACAGCAGCCAGGACTCCGGCGGGAGTGACGATTCTGGCGACCCGAAAACGCATGAAGAGGTTACCCACAGGGTCCTTGATTCGAACGGAAATCCGATATGAGACATCGTTGTCTCTTTGGCTGCATTCTCTTTGTTGGGTCGATGATTGCTGCGTACGTGATTTTCGCGCTGTGGCCTCCGAGACGGCCGGCAAATGTTCCGCGCGAGGCTGTTTTTGTTGCTACGGCGAAAATAGGATGGTGGGAATACTGCTCATTGGAGCCGATTCGGCGCAGTGTTTACTGCCGACTGTTCTTTACAGATGGCCGCGTCGCCCGCGAAGATGAGTTTCTGCCCTACGACGGCGGGGCGGCTGTTACAAGCGACGAGCTTCATATAGACCAACGTACTCACTACGCCGATTCCTCCCGAATTATTCTTCGGAATGGACGGGTTCTATTGCCAAAGTCCGTCTACGATGATCAAAAGAAGTTCTTGAACAGTTGGGAGCCGTTTCCCCCAGGTTTGCGCCGCACCTGGACAGCTTCCGAGAAATAGGAAACGTTGCTGCGATGAAACCTCGCGTTCTCTGGCAGGCTCTCATTACGTTGGCATTACTGGTGCCGATCATCACAATCTCGTGGTGGACAGCCAGTGTGCGAGGGCCTATTGCGCACCACGTTCTCGCACGGTTTGTACCTGAACCGATTGCTTATATCTTGATTTTCCCTGGCTGGTTTCTCGCGCTGTGGATTTGGGGCTACTCATCAGGACCATCAACCGCCTCTGAGGTCTTCATTGTTTCTGTTAATTCGGCGTTCTACACGGCAATAATCGTATGGCCGATCCGGAAGCTATTCGGCAAACACAAAAAAGCCGCTCCGAAGATTCCAGCTTGAGACGAAACGTTTGGGAAGAGGCGTTTTTCTTTTAGCCGCCGGTTCTGTCCCAGGCCCAGCCCGGTCCTAACCGGGTGTCCTTGCCACCGACCCGCCCCGAGGTGTGGCCCTCTCTTAGCCGCCGATCCGGGGGCCGGGTTGCCGAAGCTGCCGGGGGTGCCCGGGCGGGGTTGGCGCTGGCGTTTTCGGGTTCCCAGGGGTTCGTTTTTGGGGTGAGGTTTTAGCGCCGCCTGCGGCGTCGGGAGTGGGTATGACACGTCACCCCCGCTGGGTTGCTGTAGGGGAACTTGGGTTCCCCTGGGTTAACTTGTTGCCGCGCCAGCGGCTTAGGCCGCGCCGGTTACGCCACGGTAACCGGCGGTTCCCGTAGGCGAACTTGTTGATTTTTATCGACCGCGCGCAATCCTGCCGCGTCTAAAGCAGAGTAGCAGGAAGTTGCACGATGAAAGCGCCCGCCGTTGTCCGCAACAAATCCATAGGCACCAAAGTCAGCGAAGAAGAATACCGCCAGCTTGAGGCCCAGGCCAACGGCGACAGCTTAGGCGCATGGGTGCGCCAGGTGTTGTTGCGGGCGGCCGAGCCCAGCCCGGCCGAACAGGCGTTAATGGGCGAGCTGGTGGCGTTGCGCACCATCCTGCTGAACGTGCTGTTCAAGCTGGCCAACGGCAAGCCGATAGCGCCGGAAGAAATGCAACAGCTCATCGCGCGCGCCGACGCCGACAAGGGGCAGCGGGCGCGGGAGCGGTTGGCGGGGGGATAGAAAGGCAATGCAGGAATGGGGACGGGCGCAGGGTTCGGGTAAGTGGCCGTCACGGCTACCGGTGGCCACGCTGGGGGCGGTAGTGCTGGCAGTGGTGGCTGGGGTAGGCATTTTCGTTTTTTCGATGGCCACCGTGTGGACGCCGTTACAGCGGTACTACTGGGGGCAGTACACGGCTAGCGAGATGTTCCAGGGC
>CAZUCM010000436.1:0-2582 GCA_964619235.1 uncultured Terriglobales bacterium | reverse complement strand
CCGGGTCGATGGTCAGCCCCACCGCGCCGCGTTGCCGCCCCTGGGCGGAAAGCGCGAACGGAATCGCCTGCCGTTGCCCTGGCTGCTGGTTCGCATTGATGACGTTCGGCGTGATGACCGGCACCACATCGGCGTCAATGGCCAGCCGGTGTTGCCCCTTGCGGTCCACGGCCGCCAACAGCCGGAAGTTTCCCCGGCCCTGGAACATCTCGCTGGCCGTGTACTGCCCCCAGTAGTACCGCTGTAACGGCGTCCACAGGGCGGCCATCGAAAAAACGAAAATCCCTACCCCGGCCCCGACCGCCAGCGCCACCGCTGCCAGACTCGACGCCGGCAACCGTGACGGCCACTTACCCGAACCTTGCGCCCGTCCCCATTCCATCGCTTTCCTACCCCCCGGCCAACCGCTCCCGCGCCCGCTGCCCCTTGTCGGCGTCGGCGCGCGCTATGAGCTGTTGCATTTCTTCCGGCGCTATCGGTTTGCCGTTGGCCAGCTTGAACAGCACGTTCAGCAGGATGGTGCGCAACGCTACCAGCTCGCCCATTAACGCCTGTTCGGCCGGGCTGGGTTCGGCTGCCCGCAGCAGAACTTGGCGCACCCATGCGCCTAAGCTGTCGCCGTTGGCCTGGGCCTCAAGCTGGCGGTATTCTTCTTCGCTGACTTTGGTGCCTATGGATTTGTTGCGGACAACGGCGGGCGCTTTCATCGTGCAACTTCCTGCTACTCTGCTTTAGACGCGGCAGGATTGCGCGCGGTCGATAAAAATCAACAAGTTCGCCTACGGGAACCGCCGGTTACCGTGGCGTAACCGGCGCGGCCTAAGCCGCTGGCGCGGCAACAAGTTAACCCAGGGGAACCCCAGTTCCCCTACAGCAACCCAGCGGGGGTGACGTGTCACCCTACACACCCGACGCCGCAGGCGGCGCAAAAACCCCACCCCAAAAACGGAGCCTCGGGAACCCCAAAACGCCAGCGCCAACCCCCGCAAGCACCCTAGGGAGTTCCGGGAATCCGGCGATCCGGCCCCCGGATCGGCGGCTAAGACTAAGCCCGGCCAAGATCAGGCGACTCGCCACGGCCCTCGTTGAGCTGGCGAAGAAGCTTCCAGAAGGGTTGATTCAAGTCGTCCATGGTCACAGGCTTCTTGTAATACTGCGACATTCGGCGGAGTAGCTCTTCGGGTACAGACATGGAAACGTCCCAGATAGTCGCCTCATCTCCAACAAATAGAGGCTCTTCGTCATACAGTACGTGCTCGAAAAATTCTTGAGCTAGCCCAGAGACCTTCTGCATTTCAACATCAGCACCGAACTCCATTTGATCTATCCCCTATTTCGTGGGAGTGAACCGACCCGACGAAATGCCATTGGCAACCTGATTCGCACGCATCATGCCAGCCGATATGATCCGTTCCCCCGTTGGATCGAGCGTAATTCGTATAACTTTGTCTCCCTCGGTTTGAATCACGTTGATATTTTTGGAGTTCAGGTTGTCTATCAGCTTTTGACTAGCTGGGCTTGCGACGATTTCCTGCGCTTTTTGCAGTGTCAGCCCTAGCTTCTGGAGTTTCTCAAGGGCACTAGGAACAGCGGGCAGCAGGGGCGTGAGGCGACCAAGTGTAATTAAGGCAGTCCCGCCGACAGCAGCATCGACAGCTATGGCCCCAGTACCGACACCTATACCGCCTACCAGGGTCCAGCCGAGCCCGTTCACTGTCATTGAGGATTGATTCCACGTGTGCTGTGCCTCAGGCGTATGGAAAACGCTTTCACACAGGAACCCGCAAGGATCAACGTCCGGGGGCGGCGAATCGTCACCCGCTGTGACAGTCGCGCTCGCCCTCCCTTGCTGTTGGTATGTCTTATTATTTTCTTCGACCTGTGCACAGGTTTCGCCACCGCTATCGTCGTCCTGCCCGTTCACGCAGGCATTACCGGTGGGGTCGGTGTTGGTCAGTGGATTATTGCGAACATAGCTGTAAAGATTCCAGCTCTGTGGGTCATCTGGCTTCTGATCCTCCATTGGATCATCAGGCCGCATGAACCGCCCCATGTTGCTGGCGTAGTGTCTAGCGCCGAAGTAATCGAGCCCGGTTTCGGAATCACGTTCTTTGCCGGTGAATTTGTAGTGCTGGGCCAGTGTGGGGCAGTAGTCCTGCTGTACTCCGCCATACGGATAATAGTCGATATCCTGCTCACACGCGCCCGCCGCATTCGTCACCACCGCATGCGATCCCAGTTCGTCGGAGAAGTAATAATGCACGCTGTTGTTCGCCACATCGCGCCGCGCCACCCGGCGGCCGTCAAAGAAAATATACTCTGCCACGGCCTTGCCCGTCAGGTCGGTTTCCACCAGCGTGTCGCCGCCGGCTTCCCTCCAGTACATGGTCCCGGTCGAGCCCTTCACTTTGGCCGCTCGTTCGCCGTCGCCGTCATAGGTGTAGCTGACGCCGTTGGCGCCGCTCAACCGGTTTTCCGGGTCGTAGGCGTAAGCCGTTGCTCCGTCATTCGTCACGTTGCCAGCCGCATCATAGCTGAACCCCACAAACTGGTTGTTCGTGGTTGCGAACATGACCAACGGT
>CAZUCM010000435.1:0-2598 GCA_964619235.1 uncultured Terriglobales bacterium | reverse complement strand
TGAAGCTGGCCGCGCACAACAACCCGCAACGCCTCCAGGAACTGGAATCGATTCGAGCAGAACGCTTCGAACTGATGTCACGGCTGGCGCAGCTTCCGCCGGATACCGTATTTTTCACGCAAATCACCATGGAAGCGGCCGAGGACCCGGAGTTTCTCGACGCCATGCGGGCCGCGCACATCAAGGGGGCGCTGGTAGGGGTTGAATCCGTGACTCCGGAGGGGCTGAAGGACATTTACAAGGATTTCAATCTGGCGGGAGAAAGCCTGATCGAGCGGCTGCTGACCTTCCGGCGTCATGGCGTGCATGTCCTTGGCTCTTTCATCTTCGGACTGCCGAGCGACCGGCCGGAGACATTCGAAACCACCGCCGCCGTGGCCCAAAAAGCGAGTTTGACCTTCGCACAGTTTGTAATCCTGACGCCGTTTCCCGGAACGGTGGATTTCGATCGCTGGGAAAAGGCCTTTGGCGGCAACGTACCGCAGGTGGCGGGAGTTCCCGTCACCCGGCGCTGGCTTATCCCGCACGCTCTGCGTCCCAAACTGTATTGCCCTCATCCCGTGATGTCCGCCGAGGAGATGCGCGGACGCACGCAAGCGGTCTGGGACCGCTACTACAGTTTACGTTTCATCTGGGAGCGCGCGCGCTTCCTGAAGTCGGTCAAGAGCCGCCTGGCCTTCCTGTTGATTTCCAAGATCTATCGCCAGATGTACGCCGATACCGGCATTGCCAGCGACAGCGCGCGCATCGCCTGGTCCGCCCGCTGGGCGCGCTGGCTCGCCAAACCCTGTCAGCGGCTGTTTGCCGGCCGACCCCTGCCGCACCTGCAAACACCCCGATGAGCGTTATTGACCAGCGCGAAGGCCGGCGGGTCCGTAGGCTGAATATGGCAACGCTTGCCTCGTCGTTTGAAGGAGCCCGCTATGGCCGAAAAGGCTTTTACCGCTTTTGTCCCGCTGGATTTGTTTAAGCAGGTGGGCGCACACGCTACCACCCGGGACTACCGGAACAAACAGGCCGTTTTTGCGCAAGGCGACAAGGCCGACGCGATGTTCTACATCCAGCATGGCAATGTAAAGCTGACTGTGACCTCCAGGAACGGGAAAAAGGCCGTGATCGCCATCCTGCGGCACGGCGACTTTTTTGGCGAGGGCTGCCTCACCAGCCGGGCGCTGCGGAGGTCCACCGCCACGGCGATCCAGAGCTCCACGATCGCCCGCGTAAAGCGGACATCCATCGCGCGCATCATTCGGCAAAAACCGGCTTTTGCCGGTCTCTTTATTTCCTATCTGTTATTTCGCATTGGGCGCACCGAGGAGGAATTTGTCGATCAGATCTTCAGTTCCAGCGAAAAGCGCCTGGCCAGAATTCTCCTCGTGCTGGCGGGCACTGGGCGGCACTCCAGCCCGGGACCGGTGCTCCTGAAGGTGAATCAGGAAACCCTGGCGGAAATGGTGGGCACCACGCGATCGCGAGTCAGTTACTTCATGAACCGGTTCCGGGAAAAAGGATACATCGATTACAACGGCAGCCTGCGAGTGCACCGGACGCTGCTCACGTTTCTTCTTCACGAGTAAGGAGGGTGGAATGAATACTGTCAATTATTCGAACCTGATACGGAATTGCCTGCGGAGCGAGCCCATGCAGCCGCTGGTGCAGGGTTCCCTGCCGATCGGAATCCACGAGCGCCAAGGCTCCGCAACGAGCCCGCGGCCCACAGCCCTCCCCCATCGATACGGTGGGTTCTTTCGCGAGTGCTGGCGGAGGATGAAGGCCATGAACGACGATTTCAGGGAGTCGAACTCGGGCGATGGCGCTCTGTCCCGTAAACGAAACGAAGAACGCCTTGAAGACGAGCAGGCATGGTCGCGGCTGGATGACGACGGCGCTTTCAGTAGCCGGTAAGCGCCCGATCAGCACCGGAACATCGGCTCAAGGCAGCTGCGCCAGCCGTCCTCCACACTCCAGACAGGTTGCGTGCGCGCGAGCCGTGATCCGTCCGCAATGCGGGCACATCCTTTGTGTCCCCAGCGCGGGAAATTGCCCCTCCTTCTGCCTGCGGAAAAAGAGATACACCAGAAAAACGCTCATCGGAAGCAGCAGAACCAGGCAAACGCTTATGACGGTCATCGGTCAACTCTCCATTCCGAGTCCCAGTATCGGAACCCCTGGGTCGCACTGCCATGCCAACCACCTTACGCGAACGGGATTGGTTTGCCTGATCCATTATGCTCACTTGCCTGGCTTCGCTTACGACTTGTCTCAGTCAACGCCGGAAAGGAAAACGGACTAACCCACGTAGGCCCAAAGGGGAATGCTCGCTTCCTGTCGTCCGCCCCTTTGCCGCCGGGCCTGGAAGCCCTCGCCCACCCTCGCATCAGCAGCCGGCGCAAAGAAGCGGAACCCATGCTGTTGGTCGATCAGACGCGGAAACCCACAAAGGGTTGGCCACCCGCCGCTGGTCCAGTTACCGGTCACCCGGAGCAGAACCGATGTTACGCAACAGGTTTTTAAAAATGTAGATTAAAACCCAAAGGAGTGCGGACATAGGGCCCACGCCATACGAATTCGCCAGCATGATTGATGTAACCAACCTCT
>CAZUCM010000434.1:0-2601 GCA_964619235.1 uncultured Terriglobales bacterium | reverse complement strand
ATCCAATCAAACGATGGGAAGCTTCCATCGATCCATCGCGCCGCCGCCGCCGACAGCAGGATCGCGGCAATCAGAAAGCCCCATAGCCAAGAGTCGACCATTGGATCAATTTACCATCTTCCATGCCGCGGTTTGCGCCCGCTCAGAAGCGGCAGATGCCACGCGCAAGCGATGACAAAGCAGCTCAACGCCTGCAACCGCGTCAATGCTGGAAAGGTGATCCTTTACGCTGTCACTTGCTCGCGGCGTTCCGGGGCTTATGCGCTGCCGAAAGTTTGTCATTCTGTGCGGAGACCATCGTACAGCCCTTGGATGAGCCGTTCAGTTGGACGCCGGGATAGACGTGGACATTGGGGCCGCAGCCGATCGATCCCAAATCCGGGGATGCATTCACCGAGGTACCCTCATACAGATTCACCGTGCCGCCGGCCGCCAGCGTCTGATCGCTGCCATCCGTGCTATTCGATATCACGGAATGATAAATATTCCAGGTCGTCCCGGCCGCCCCGCCTTGCAAGACATTGTTTCCTCTTGCGGTCAGAGTTGAGTCACGGATGGTGATGGTCTGTACGACGTTTCCGTCCACCGCCCCGCCTATGCACTGATCGCCATTCACGATGTTGGCGTGATCCAGCACGGCATTTCCCGCGCGCACCAAAACGGCCGAAGGGCCGCCGCCGCCGCCGCCGGGATTATTCAGGTTCACGTTCTTCAACACCAGAGTTCCGGTCCCGGTAAAACTGATGGCATCTTCCGCACAACCTTCCCCACAAGAGAAATTCACCGTCAGGTCCTGAAACGTATAATTCTTTCCCGTCAGGCTGAAGGGACCCGAGGATTCAATCGTGGTGAGCTCGCGCCCTTCGCCGACAATCTTGACATCGGAGGGCCAGGGGTTGCCTTGATCCGAGGGGTTACCGCCGATCTTGCATGCACCGGCGGGAATCTTAACCACGTCCCCCGCCTTTAGGACTGACGCCGCAGTGGCATCCCGGAACGCGATGCCGCACGCCGCCTCAGCCGCAGGGGCAGAGCCCTCGTAGGCCGTCTTTGAACCATCCGCGTGTTTCAGCAGGATCTTCACCGTTACGTCAGCAGCGAAGCCGTAGCTCGACCAGGCCAATACCAGAGGAAGAAATACCCGTATAAAGCGTTTCATTCGATCCATGTCCTCTCAACGTAAAAATAGACTAACTATATCCGCGCTAAAAATTGATAACCTTTTCGCTATCCTCGATCCATGCTGTCAGTTCGTCCATGGTGCCGCGGCGAACCTCCGGAACCAGCGCTTCGAGACCGATGCCGCGAGCCTCCAAACATGTGCCACACGCCGCCATCGCCGCGCCGGTGGCGGCGATCTGGCGTAACAATTCCTGCGGGTTGTAATCGGCACTCGCCGGAGTCAGCCCCGCCAGCCCACACACTACCCCATCGCCCAGCAAAAAAACGCGAACCGCCGTCTTGCGCGCCAGCGCCGCCGCCAGGCGAAGCCCGTTATAGGCCCGCTGTCCGCCGTGGGGCGAGTCATTGAAGATGAATAAGTACTTCATGAATCCGTCTCCCGTCGCCCGCCCGCAACTGTCGCTCCCGTTTCCGGCGCGAGGCGGGAAACGGGGGGCGGGAGACGTTTTGAGAATACCTGAGGACGGCGCTATTCGATGCCGTATTCTTTCAACTTGCGGTACAACGTGGTTTTGCCTATACCCAGCAGCCGGGCAGCCAGCAGTTTATCGCCGTTTAACTGGTCGATGGTGCGCAGGATCGCCTGTTTTTCCATATCCGCCAGGGGCACCACACGCAAACCTGCCGGCACTCCCCGCGGATGCTGCACCAAGGCATCCTGTACCGCGGAGGACAAGTCCGCGGTCCGCAGCACCGGCCCGGAACTCATGGTGCAGCCTCGTTCCAGGCAGTTCTCCAGTTCGCGCACATTGCCTGGCCAGTCATAGACCAGCATGGCTTGCAAGGCCTCCTCGCTCAGCACATGTTGCCGTCCCGTGGTGCGCCCCAGATGATCCAGAATATTTTGCGCCAACAGAGAAATGTCCTGTCTGCGCTCGCGCAAGGGAGGAATGCGTAACGTCAGCACATTCAGGCGGAAGAACAAGTCGCGCCGGAACCGGCCTTCGCTTACGGCTTGTTCCAGATCGCGATTGGTGGCCGCCAGAATACGCGCATTGACCGGAATCCGTTTGCTGGCACCCATGGGCAGAATCTCGTGATCCTGGATGGCCCGCAACAGCTTTCCCTGGAGATCGATGGACAACTCTCCGACCTCATCCAGAAAGATCGTGCCACCGTCCGGTATCGCCAGCAGCCCATCCTTGGCGCGCTGGGCTCCGGGGAATGCCCCCCGCACGTAACCGAACAACTCGCTTTCCACCACCGAAGGCAACAACGAGCCGCAATCCACGGGCATAAAAGGCTTATCCCGGAATGGTCCGGCAAAATGGATCGATCGCGCCACCAGTTCCTTGCCGGTTCCGCTTTCCCCGAAAATCAGAACCGGGTGGGCGCTCTGCGCAGCCTTGGCAATGATGCGGTACAGCTTCTCCATCTCCGGGGATCGTCCCACCAACCCGCTGTCGCTCTGCTTGGCGT
>CAZUCM010000433.1:0-2603 GCA_964619235.1 uncultured Terriglobales bacterium | reverse complement strand
CACCTCGCATCCGACCAACGCAGGCAAGATTTGTGTGCGTGGCTGGTACGTCCACGAAATTGCCAGTTCTCCCGATCGTCTGAAAACGCCGCTCCTCAAGAAAAATGGCCGCCTGGAGCCGGTATCCTGGGAAGAGGCGCTGGGGTTCATAGCCAATCGTCTGCGGGAAATCCGGCAAAACCACGGCCCGGACTCGCTGGCATTTCTGAATTCCCCGCGCTGTTCCAACGAAGAAGCCTACCTGCTGCAGAAGCTGGCCCGCAGCGTGATCGGCACCAATAACGTGGATCACGGGACCGGCATTTATTGCAATAACTCGATCAATGTACTCCTGGAAATGATTGGGATGCCGGCTACCACCAACTCCATTGCCGAGTTGGGGAAGAGCGAAGTGATCATCGTGGACGCCATGGACCTGGCGCGCCGCGTGCCAACGGTGGGCGGGGTAGTGATTCGCGCCAAACTCAATGGCAGCAAATTGATCGTCATTGGAACCCGCCGTCACCGCGTGGCCGATCAGGCGGATTACTTTCTGCAGACCAAGCCGGGTACGGAGGCGGTTCTTTATGGCGCCATGGCCAAAGTCATCGAAGACCGTGGTCTGGCGGATCTGCCCTTCATCCGGTCGCGATGCCGGAACTACGAATCCTTTCTGGCGCACGCGCGCCAGTACGACTTGCTGGAAGCTGCCGAGCGCTGCGGCGTCAGTGCGGACCTGATCGAAAACGCCGCTTTGACTTATGCCCGGGCCGGAGCAGCGGCGCTGCTGTTTTCCAGCAGCATGGAAGACCGCACCGCGGAGAGCATCCAGGGCATGGTGAATCTGGTGCTGCTGACCGGCAATCTCGGCAAGCCCGGGGCGGGGATCTTTGCGCTGGCCGAACAGAACAATTTGCAGGGCGTATGCGACGTGGGCGTGTTGCCGGATCGTTTGCCCGGCTACCAGCCAGTGGCCGACCCCGCCGCGCGTGCCGCGCTGGAAGCCGTTTGGAAGACCAAGATTCCCGAAGGTCCTGGGATGGATGCCGCATCGGTGCTCGCCGACCGTGGGCACGGGAAGATCAAGGGACTCTGGCTGTCACGGTACAGTCCCATCGCCACTTCCTTCTTTGGCGATATCGCCGGCTCGCTGCGGGAGTGCGAGTTGATCGTCTTGCAGCACCTGTTCCTTACCGAGGCGGCACAGTATGCCCATGTGGTATTGCCTACGACCGCGTATGGAGAAGAAAGGGTTTCGTTCACCAGCACGGATCGGCGCATCCAGTTGGCCCAACAGGCGATTCAACCGCCGGCTGAGCTTATGCCCGCATGGCAGCAATTGACGCAGCTGGCGCGACTGCTGGGCGCCGACTGGAATTACCAGTCGGCGGACGAGGTGATGCGGGAAATCGGCGAGGTGGTTCCGTTTTATAGCGGCGCCAGTTATGACAATCTGGCCCGCGAATACGGGCGGCAATGGCCCTGTACCAAGGACCGTCCCCTGGGCACCGGCTTCCTGTTTGGCGATCAGACGGCAACCCCGTGCTTCCAGTTTGTGCCGGTGCCCAAGCCGCCGCGGCCGGCTCCCGCTCCGAAAGAGTTCCCGTTTACCCTGGTCTTCGGAAATTCGCTGTATTACTGGAACCAGAACGTGCTGATCCGGCACAGCGGCACTTTGAAGCGCGAGTATCGCAGCTTGTTCCTGGATTATCCGGATGGTTTTATCGAATTGAATCCCGACGATGCCAAGCGCCTGGGGGTCCGCGATGGGGAGCGAATCCGCGTATGCGCGGCCCATGCTTCGGCCGCATCCACCGCGCGGGTGACGCCGGAGGTACGCAGCGGCACCATCTACGTCCCGTATTTCGTGCGCGATGTCGCCCGTGAAATTCTGGGCAAAGCCGAGTTTGGCAGTCAATTGGTTCCGGTCCGAGTGGAAAAGGAGGCCTCATGAAAGCGCGCATCCTCGACGGCGCCGACGTCCTGAAGCTCGTCGATCTGCTTCGCCAACAGGGTTATGAGGTCATTGCCCCCTTTTGTGGACGGGAGCGTGATACGTATTTCGAGACCGTTACCGACCAGAACCGCGACCGCGTTCAAATTCACCTTCCCAACCCTTATTACCCGCCGAAGCGCTTTGTGTTTCCGCCCCTGGAACGGCTGATGAAGATCAACCAAAGCGAAGGCCAAATCAAGATTGAACCGGCGTATGACCAGACCAAACGCGCCCTCTTCGGTATTCGCTCCTGTGACGTTGCGGGCATCCATCACCTTGACCGTTTTTTCCTGGGCCGCGAATTCCGCGATATTTATTACGAGAAGCACCGGCAGAATCTCTTCCTGGTCAATGTGGTTTGCACCGATCCGGAGCGCGATATAGGGGAAGAGTGCTTTTGCATGTGCGCCGATACCGGCCCGGCCGCCCGCGAAGGTTTTGATCTGCAATTGATGGACTTGGGCGGGGAGTTCATGGCCGTTGCCGGTACGCCCGCCGGGGAAGCGCTGTTTACGGACCCCATATTCAAGCGTGGCGCCGAGACGCACCTGCGCAAGCGGCGCCTCCTGCTGGACGAGGTCCGAAGACGTTTTAAGAACACTACCAGCTGGTTTTCGGCCACCGTGCG
>CAZUCM010000432.1:0-2618 GCA_964619235.1 uncultured Terriglobales bacterium | reverse complement strand
GCAAACAGCATCTTGGCGCCGTGGCGGATGATGCCGCCGTACTCCTGCTGCACGCCCGGCAGGAATCCCGGAACGTCGACAAAGGTGACCAGCGGGATATTGAAGGCGTTGCAGAAACGGATGAAACGCGCCGCTTTGTCGGAGGCATTAATATCCAGCGCGCCCGCCAGCACGCAGGGCTGATTGGCGATGATCCCAATCGAACGCCCTTGCAAGCGCCCGAATCCGATGATCATGTTCGGGGCAAAGCCGGGCTGCACTTCCATAAAATCGCTGTTATCCACCATGCGCACGATCACGTTGCGCATGTCGTAGGCAACCTTGGGATCGATCGGCACAATGTCGTTGACGCCCGGATCGGCCTCCGGTGGAGCGCCGGCCGGAAGGCGCGGCGGATCCTCCATGTTGTTGGAAGGCAGAAAACTCAGCAACCGGCGGCAGATGTACATCGCTTCTTCGTCGTCCTGCGCAACAAAATGCACGACGCCGGAGTTGTTCATCTGCACCACGGGGCCGCCAAGTTCCTCGGCGCTGATGGATTCTCCGGTCACCTGCCGGATCACCTGGGGCCCGGTGATGAACATCTGGGCTTTCCGGGTTTGAATAATGAAGTCGGTGAGTGCCGGGCTGTATGCCGCTCCACCGGCGCAAGGTCCGCAAATCAGGGAGATCTGTGGCACCGTTCCCGACAGCATCACATTGTGATAAAACACCCCGCCATAACCCGAAAGGCTGTTGATGCCTTCCTGGACACGCGCGCCGCCCGAATCGTTGACCAGAATAAAGGGGCTGCCCGTTTTCAAGGACAACTCCATCATTTCCACGATCTTCTGGCAGTGCACTTCCCCCGCGGCCCCGCCGGCCACCGTGAAATCCTGACTGGCCAGATGCACCAGCCGCCCATCGATGGTCCCCACTCCGGTCACCACTCCGTCGGCGGGCAACTGCTTGTCAGCCATGCCAAAGTAAGTCGACCGGTGCTCGGCGAACAACCCGATTTCCTGGAAGCTTTCGCGATCCAGCAATTGATCCACACGTTCGCGGGCAGTCATTTTTCCGGCAGCATGTTGTTTCTCGATTCGCGCTTTGCCGCCGCCGGCCTTGATCTGCGCGCGCTTTTCCTGAAGAGTATGAATGCTGTCTTTAATCGTGCGCTTTTTTTCCTGCGTTCCTGTTGCCTTACTCATGTGTTCTCCACGTTATGAATGGGGGGTGATCCTCAGCTGCCGGAGGCAACCGTTACTTTATGTTCGCGGCCGTTCAGTGTGACTACATAACTTACCGGAGCCTTTAAATCCGCAGGCGCAGCCGCAGTGCCGGATTTCGCCGGTGCGGCGGCGGCAGCCTCGGAAGAGCGTGCCGGCGCTTTGCCGAGATTCTTGGCCCCCTCGGTACGCGTCTTGAAGAATTTGGGCGCCACCTGCGGGAACATCGCATAGGTCAGCACGTCTTCATCGCTGCCCTGGCAGCCTTCCAGCGCCAGCGCCTGCGAGCGCAGCTGATCCCACTCCGGCTTCAACAGATCGGCGGGCCGGCAGGTAATCGGCTGCTTCTTGGCGTGTTCCGACGCGCGCTTCAGCACCTCCGGATTCTTTTCGCCCAGAGTCGAGCCGTAATATCCCAGCATCAGGTCCGCAAATTCCCCGGTCAGCACCTTGTACTTGCCCATCAGGACGTTGAATACCGCCTGCGTGCCGACGATCTGGCTGGAAGGGGTCACCAGTGGAGGGAAGCCCGCATCCTGGCGGACGTTGGGCACTTCGTCCAGCACGTCTTGCAGCCGGTCGCCTGCCCCTTGGCCCTTCAACTGGCTTTCCATGTTGGAGATCATGCCGCCCGGTATCTGGCTTTTGAAAATCTCCGTATCCACGCCGGTAAATTCGCTGAGAAATTCGCGGTACCGCGGCCGGATGGTCGCAAAATATCGCTTCACGCGCAAAATGCGCTCCATATCCAAACGGGTTTCAAATCCTGTGGATTCCAGCATCTCCATCAGGCTCTCGGTCGGATTATGGCCGGAACCCAGCGAAAGCGAACTGATGGCGGTATCCACGATGTCGCAGCCGGCCTCGATCGCCTTCATATACGAGACCAGGGTTACGCCCGTAGTGGCATGGCAGTGCAGATGGACCAGGGTATCTTTTCCGCATGCCGCCTTGATGCCCTTCACCAGGTCGTAGGCCGGTTGCGGCTTCAGCAGGCCGGCCATGTCCTTGATGCAAATGGAATCGCAACCCGCTTCTTTCAGCTGCTTCGCCATATCGATGAAGGCTTGCAGCGTGTGCACCGGGCTCACCGTGTAGCAGATGGTTCCCTGCGCGTGCTTGCCGGACTTCTTGACCGCGGCTATGCTGGTTCGCACATTGCGGATATCGTTCAACGCATCGAAGACGCGAAAAACGTCCATCCCGTTGACCGCGGCTTTTTCCACGAAGCGCTCCACAACGCCGTCTTCGTAGTGCCGGTACCCCAGCAGGTTTTGTCCCCGCAACAGCATCTGCAGTTTGGTCTTGGGCAGTAGCTTCCGGAAGGTCCGCAGGCGTTCCCATGGATCTTCGTTCAGAAACCGGATGCAGGAATCGAAGGTGGCTCCACCCCAGCATTCCAGTGACCAGTAG
>CAZUCM010000431.1:0-2651 GCA_964619235.1 uncultured Terriglobales bacterium | reverse complement strand
CAACAACGCCTCCGCCGACAGGTAATACTCCCGCGCCCGCGCGCATTCGAATTCCAACAGCGGACGAAAGTGTTCGGCCAGCACTTCCGGCGTAGCGCCCGAGCCCAGCCCCGCAAGATTGCATTGGCAGCGCTCAAGATCTTCCTGCGGCAGATATACGCGCCCCATGGCGGCATCTTCACCTACGTCGCGGATGATGTTGGTGAGCTGGAAAGCGATCCCGCAGCGTTCCGCCAACCCCTCCGCCGCCGGATCGTGATAGCCAAAGATGCGGATGCAGATGAGTCCCACAACCGAGGCTACGTGATAACAGTAATCGTAAAGTTCGGCAAAGCTGCGATAGCGGGCGGTCAGTCCGTTCTGCGTCTGTACGGCCGCGGCGGCGCCCGCAGCTGCCGCCGGAGAGTTCGCATCGGCGGCGCAGCGCCCGGCGGCGATTGCGGGAGTTTCCGCCGTTTCATCCTCCAGATCCATCGCCGTACCGGAAACCAATGTTTCCAGATGCCGAAAAGGGATCTCGTAGCGCCGCTGGGCGTCGGCCACAGCCAGCAGCACCGGATCATCGGTGGCCTCCTCGCCGGTGGTCACCAGCCGCAATCGATTCAGCCAATCGGCAAGCTTCTCGCGTCGTTCGCCCTTGCCGGCTCCGGGTTGGTCGCTGATATCGTCGGCGTGCCGCATGAATGCATACACGGCACAAATGGCATCGCGCTTCTCCCGGGGCAAGGCAAGGAAGGCGTAATAAAAATTGCGGGCGGCAGCCCGGCTTATGCTGCGGCAAACGGCGTAACTGGCCTCCAGTTGCATCGGCACCGGCCACGGCGGGCTTGCCGCGGACGCTCCCTGGCGAATGGAAAACAGCCTCATGCCCGGATGCCTCGCGAGGTGGCGGTCTTGAGCGCCGCGCGCGCCACCAGCCACAACTTGCGGGCCCTGGAAATAGCCGGACGCGCTTTCAAAACATCGTATCCATGGCGTTCGATGGCGCTCAGAATCTGTTCTCCTCCGCGCGTAAACAGCTCGATGTCGATCGCCAGTTCGCGATCCACCATGGCGGCCAGCGGCGTTCCCTGGGCGAACCACTCCCGCGCACGCGCCACCTGGAAGCGCAGCAATTCGCGAAACTGGGGAGTGCAGCATCGCGCGGCAATCTGCTCCTCCGTCACGCCGTACCGGCGGAGGTCCTCCAGTGGCAGGTAAATGCGTCCCTTGCCGTAATCGACCGTAACGTCCTGCCAGAAATTGGCCAACTGCAACGCCGTGCAGGTATAGTCCGAGAGCCGTTGCCTCTCCTCATCCCCATAACCGCACGCATATAACACCAGATGCCCGACGGGATTTGCCGAATACCGGCAATACCCCAGCAGACCGGCGAACGTTTCATAGCGGGTGACCGTCTGGTCCCGGCGAAAAGCGGTCAACAAATCGGCGAACGGCTGCCGCGGAATCTCACAGGCGCGAATGGTCTCGCGGAGGGCAATGAATACGGGATGCCGCGGCTGCTGCGTATCCGAGGCCAGCGACGCGTAGGTCAGATTCAGCTCCGCCTCCCACTCGTCCAACAGGCGCAAAGACAGCTCTGGATTGCCTACCTCATCGCCCAAATCGTCGGAAATGCGGCAGTAAGCATACAGGCTGCAGAAGTGCGGGCGCAACCGCTCGGGCAGGAACCACGTGGCCACGGAAAAATTCTCATAGTGCTGCCGAGCCAGCCGGTCGCAGTAGGCACGCGCTTCCGCCAGCGACGGCGCTTGTTCTGGAAAGCGATACTCGGCAGGCAGTGCCGCCCATCCGGAGGCCGTCATCTCTCCCGTTCCATTGCTCAAATTAGACGGCATGGGGGACATCAACCCTCATTGACCAGGAATAATGGCGGTCTTGATTTCGCCGTTGCGGTTCATCATCATGTGCCGCAATACCTGCTGCAAACGGGAAAGCGGCGCTTCCCCGGTGATGAAATCGGAGCTTTTGATCTTCTTCTCGGAGATCAAGGCAAACGCCTTGCGCACGCTCTCCGGCGTGTGGTGGAAGGTTCCCTTTAACGTGATCTCGGAATAATGCAGGCGATTGGTATCGAGATGAACCTTGGTGCCTCCGGCACAACCGCCGAAGAAGTTCACGGTGCCGCCCCGGCGCACCATCTCGATGGCCTGCTCCCAGGCTTCAGGACGTCCTACAGCCTCGATGACCACGTCAGCGCCCCTTTGCCCCTCGGTTAACGCCCGCAGCGCATCAACCGGCTTGTCGGTCTTCGTGATCTGTACGACATCGTGGGCGCCCAAATGTTTCGCCACCACAACCTGCGAGTCGCGTTTGACCACCGCGATCACATTGCAGCCAATCAATTTGGCTACCTGCACGAACATGAGCCCAATCGGGCCGGCGCCGATTACGGCCACCGTATCGCCGATTTCGACGTTCGTCTCGTGCAGCCCGCGCAACACGCAGGCCACCGGCTCCACCATGGCCGCTTCACCAAAGGTCACGTGCTCGGGAATCGCGAGCATGTTCGTTTCCACGATGCGGCGGGGAATCTTGATGTATTCGGCGTAGGCGCCGTTGTTGAACAGCAGATCCTCGCAAAGGTTTTCCTGATGTCTGGAGCAGTAGAAACACATCTGGCAGGGCGCCGAGTTCAACGCCACCACCCG
>CAZUCM010000430.1:0-2690 GCA_964619235.1 uncultured Terriglobales bacterium | reverse complement strand
TTCCGCCGTACCGGTCATGCCGGCCAGCTTCTTATACATGCGGAAGTAGTTCTGAAAGGTGATCGTCGCCAGCGTCTGGTTCTCGCGCTCGATCTTGACGTTTTCCTTGGCCTCCACCGACTGATGCAGACCGTCGGACCAGCGCCTGCCCGGCATCAGCCGCCCGGTGAACTCGTCCACGATGATGACTTCGCCTTCCTTGACGATGTAATCGCGGTCGCGCTTGTACAGATGGTGCGCCTTTAATGCGGTTTCGACGTGGTGCTTCAGATCCCAGTTCTCGGGATCCGCGATATTCCCGATGCCCAGCAGGCCTTCCACCTTCTCCCATCCGCCGTCGGTGACGGTGACGGTCTTGTGCTTCTCATCCACCACAAAGTCGCCGGTCAACTCCGGCGGCTCGCCCGCGGGGCCTTTGATCTCCTCACCCGCCGTCAGCTTGGGAACGATGCGGTTGACGCGGGCGTACTTATCGGTGGATTCTTCGCTGGCGCCGCTGATGATGAGCGGCGTACGCGCTTCGTCAATCAGGATGGAATCCACCTCGTCGACGATGGAGAAGTTGTGCCCGCGCTGCACGCAGTCGCCCATGTCGAATTTCATATTGTCGCGCAGGTAATCGAAGCCGTATTCGTTGTTGGTGCCGTAGGTGACGTCGGCCGCATAGGCTTCGCGGCGTTCGTTGTCGTCCAGATCGTGCACGATCACGCCGACCGTAAGCCCCAGGAACCGGTATAGCTTGCCCATCCATTCCGAGTCGCGCTTGGCCAGGTAATCGTTGACGGTAACCACGTGAACGCCGCGGCCGGGTAAGGCGTTCAAATAGACCGGCAGCGTGGCAACCAGGGTTTTGCCTTCGCCGGTCTTCATTTCGGCGATTTTGCCCTGGTGCAGCACCATGCCGCCGATCAATTGCACGTCGAAGTGGCGCATGGTAAGCACGCGCCGGCCCGCTTCGCGCACCACGGCGAAGGCCTCGGGCATGATTTCCAGCAGAACTTCGTTTTCGGCGCGGCGGCACTCGTCGTCCAGCGCCTTGGCCCGATCCAGATCGTCGGATTCCTCGCTGCCGTCTGCGGGCGCTTCCGGGACGGTCTCTTCGGAAAACCTGGCGGTACGTTCCTTAATGCGCTGCCGGAATTCCTCGGTCTTGGCGCGTAGCTGGTCGTCGGTAAGCGCCTTCATCTGCGCTTCAAGCGCGCCCACTTGGTCCACAATCGGCGCCATACGCTTGATGTCGCGCTCGTTCTTTGTCCCGAAAATCTTGTCTAAGAAACCCAAAGTGGTATTCCTCTCCTACAGAACATCCCCCATCTCCCGTCCCCAGTCCCCTGCCGGCGAACCTCCGAAACTCTGAAAGTTTCGCGTGTTGGCAGCATCGGTCGGCGTCGGCGGCATAGCGGACTTCGCGCGGATGTATACCATTAAAGCCTACCATAATCAGGGGAGCAAAATGGCCTTCGGGCGCCGGCTGCCGGCCCTCGAACGGAAGCGATATTTTCGGCGGCCACAAAGCGTGGCAAGCGTAGCGCCCGGTTCTTCCGCCCGCTTCGCGGGCTGGTTGCCATGCCATTGGAAACATTGCGCCGGGACAAATTCCCGGAATTTCAGGAACATCTGCATTTTTTTGTCGCGCACCCGGTCCGGTCTCATTTATTGATATTGTCGAAGAGCACGCTTACGTTTGATTGCTGAGGAGATTCCTCGACGCTGAGTCCACTCAATAGATGGCAAATTTCTATCACCACTTTCTCAAATCGGTACGGCAATGGCCCGACGGCATAGCCATCGAGGTCGCCCATCAGGACCCTTCCCAACCGGTTGACCGTTACACGTTCACCGCCATGCGAAAGATGTGCGAGGGTTTTGCGCACTGGCTGGTGCAATCGGAGAACTGCCCGCCCGGTTCGCATTGCGCCCTTCTGGCCGGCAATGGTCCGGCCTGGGTGGCGGCATTCCTGGGAACGCTGGCGGCGGGAAGCGTCGTAGTCCCGCTGGATACGGCCCTGAATGTGGAACAGGTGCGAAAGCTGCTGCTGGCCAGCGACAGCGCCATGCTGCTGGTCGATGCCAGGCACCGGGCCCTCGGGGAGCAAGCCACCGCGGGATTATCCGTTAAACTGGCATTTTTGGAAGATGTGATCCCCGCTTCGGAAGCATCGGCAGAGCCCGGGTTTTCACCCTGCGAGACGAGATCGGATGACGTCGCCGCTATCCTCTACAGCTCCGGCACCACTGGCGATCCCAAGGGCGTAATGCTTACGCATGACAACCTGGCTGCGGAAACGGAGAGCATTTTTGAAGTCTTCGCAATCGGGCCGCAGGATTCCTTCCTGGGCGTTCTGCCGCTTTTTCACGCTTTTGCCCTGGTGGTGAATCTGTTGTTGCCGATGGCGGGCGGCTCCCGCGTACTATTTCTGGAGTCGCTGAATACCGCCGACTTGATGCGGGCCTTGCCTTCGGTGAACATCTTCGCCTGTGTGCCGCAATTCTTCTATCTGATTCATGAGCGCATTTGGAAGCAGGTGAATGAACGGGGCAAAGCGGCGGCGGCAATCTACCGTCTTCTGCTGGCCATTTCGCGAATGGGCCGCCGGTTCGGGCTGAGCCTGGGAAAGATCTTCTTCCGCAAGATCCATGGACTCCTCGGGCCCAACCTGCGATATCTGGCCACGGGCGGCTCGCGCTTC
>CAZUCM010000429.1:0-2692 GCA_964619235.1 uncultured Terriglobales bacterium | reverse complement strand
AGTTTCGCGCCGAAGTCTTCAACGTCTTTAATAACACGCAATTCCGGATTTACGACCCCAATAACCCCGGATCCAGCGGGAACAACGTCATCAGCTGTTATGCCGGACCCAATTACTCGGCGGGATATTGGGCATCGGGTGGGCCGAATTGCACCAGCGGGGCCTCTTTTTTGCACCCCGTGGATGCGCATCGGCCGCGCACCATGCAGTTTGGTTTGAAGATGAATTTCTAGATTGGGGTGGAAGCACCGGGCTTTGGACCGGTGAAAGAACGTGGGTGATCGGTTCGCCGGGCCATAGCCCGGCGCTTCCACCAAAAGTAAGGAAGGTTTCCTGGGGATGACGCATTTTGGAGGCAATGTGAAGTATCTGTGCATTTCGATGTTGATCGCCGGCCTGTTGGCGCTGGCGGGTTGCGGCGGATCGCAGCCCAAGGGTGGAGCGTTCGCCGGCAACTGGCAGTTTACGATGGCGGCTCCATCCGATAAATCGTTCATGGGCGGCATTCAGAGCGGATTTCTGCAGCAGAACGGGAACGCCCTGAGCGGGACAGTGGTTTATTCGATCGGTGCAGCTCCATCGACTGTCAATACCGCCACTGCGTGCAATAGTGGTCCCGCCCAGATTACGGGAACGGTCAATGGATCCAACGTGGTGCTCACGGTCAACGCGGGCGGGCAGACGTTTACCCTGGCGGGAACGCTGAGCGCTGACGGTACGACCATGATGGGAACATACACGTCTACCGCGGGCCCGCTTACGCCAGTTGGTGCAACGGGAATGCAGAGCTGCGGAAGCGCTCAATCCGGATTGCAGTGGAGCGCACTCTCGGTGCCGCCGCTCAATGGGGCCGTCAGCGGCAACTTCCACGACAATGGCGGTCAAGACTTCCCGGTCACCGGCTTCCTCACCCAGGGCCCGAACGTTGGCGCCAGTAGTGCAACCGTTACCGGCACGCTCACCTTTCAGGGCAACACTTGTCTGGGTAGCGCTGCCCACCAAACGGTCAGCCTGAATGGCACCATCAGCGGCAAATACGTTGTGCTCCAGATGTTTACCGACAAAGGAGTGAATATCGGTTATATGGGCCAGTCCGTGGGCTTGGTTGCTGCAGAAAGTGCAAATGGAGAAAGTGCGAATGGAGCTGTTGCGCCGGTTGTCTTTGAAAATGTCGCATCCGGCGGCTATGTTCTGCACAATACCAGTACCGCGCCGAGCGTCGGCGGTGCTGCGAATGGATACGCCTTCACTCCGGCATGCGGGCAAACGGAAACGGGCAACGTTTGTCTGGCCATGGGCGATGGGACGGCCTGCACCCAGCCGATCACAATCTCGCCGGCGGCAATTTCTTTCCCGGCGCAATTGGTCGGCACGACCTCGACCACGCAGACGATCACGCTTACGAACACCGATCCTTCCGGCTCGACCCTTTCGGGTTTGTCGCTTAGGTGGTGGCCCGATCAAAACAACAGTGGTAACCATCCTGCCGGTGAATATAGCGATTTCAGTGGGTGGTCCAATTTCCTCGAATTGGATTCCTGTGCGAGCCCGCCGGGATCGACCTTCAGTCTCCAGCCCAATCAGAGCTGCACCATTACCATTTTCTTCTCGCCCCAGCAAAGCTGCCCCTGGATACCAGACCCTAGCAACAGTAGTAACCAGGCCGACGGAGTGGGAGTGGCGCCGGCCCAGTGCCCGCCTTTCTCTTCCTTTGCTCAGACTGCAGAGTTGAATGTGAACAGCCCCAAGAGTGCCGACAGCAATACGAAGTTCGCCGTACCCATTTCCGGTGTTGGGCTGAGTGCGTTGGCTCCCTCGACTCCCGAACTCGATTTCGGAGCGGAAGCGGTGGGCGAGCCGGGCGCTCCGCAAACCCTGTCGTTTACCAATCAAGGGATGTACCCGGTGCAGATTCTGCCCGCCGCGAGCGGGAATTCCGTCTGCTCAACCAACCTGGTAGAGCTCAACCGGCCGGTGCAGACAGGGGCGGTTGACGGCCTGCGCGTGGTGCAATCGGGAGGCGTTAATGCTCTTAGCTTCGCATTTGTTCCCGGGACAACGGGGCCCCCGACGGTTAGTTACTATTGCGACATCGATGCGACAAGTCAGAAACCCAACTTTCAGATTCCGCCGGGCACGGACACTTGTACCGGAGCGCTGCTCTATCCCGGGGATACTTGCACGGTTGACGTTACCTATGCAGCGCAACCGGCTACCAACACGAGCGCCGGTCTGAACTATTACCTGGAGTTGAATACCCAGGAATGTACGGGCAACACCCTTCAGCCCGGTTGCGAGATCGATAGCGGCCGTTTTCCCGTGGCCTTGACGGCGAATAAGACCAGCCCGTTGCGAATGTCTCCCGGGGCAGGCTTGGACTTCGGGGTGCAGCCGCAGGGCATGGCGAGCGCCCCGCTGACCATCACGCTGACCAACGACGCCAACGATCCGAATTCGGGCACCGTGGATTTCAAGGGCAACATAGTCACCGGCGATTATTCGGAGACGGACAATTGCGGCTATGGTCTGGATCCGGGCGGCACTTGTACGATGAGCGTCTTCTTTACGCCAACGGCGACGGGTTACAGGCGAGGGAACGTTACGATCAACTACACCGTGCCTAGCCGGCCCAACTTGACCGGCACGCAGACCCAGACGGTGTATATGCGGGGCACGGGGCACTGATGCCGGA
>CAZUCM010000428.1:0-2693 GCA_964619235.1 uncultured Terriglobales bacterium | reverse complement strand
GAATCCACCCTGGTGCCGATATCGATGACGACCGCGCCGGGTTTGATCATATCGGCGGTGACCTTGTAGTGAACGTTGCCGACGGAAGTGACCACGATATCCGCCTGGCGCATAAAGGCGTCGTGATCCGCTTTGGGGGTGTAGCGGTGACACCAGATGGCGGTGGCGTTGCACATGCGCCCGCCGAAGATGTGGTGCATCGGCTTGGCGGTGATGTCGTTTCTGCCGACCGCGACGGCGACTTTGCCCTCGGTCTGGACCTTATAGAAGGCAAGCATCCGCAAAACCGCCAGCGGGGTGCAGGGCAGAAACATCATCTCCTGCTGCCGGGCGCGATACAGGGCCGGAACCGAAAAGCGCGAGACGCCATCCACGTCTTTTTCGGCGGCGATGGCGTCAAAAATGTCGAACTTGTCGACCCCGCCGGCGGCGCCAGGTTTTTCAACAGCGTCCGGCAGCGGCAGTTGCACCAGGATGCCGTGCACATCGCCATCATGGCTCAAGCGGCACACTTCATCCCGCAACTGTGCGCCGGTAACGGTTTCGTCGAACAGGTGCAGTTCGGCGCGCATGCCCAAGCGCTCGCAGGCTTCCAGCTTCTTGCGGACATAGCGCGTGGAGGCGGGACTGCTGCCTACCTGCACAATGTCCAGGCGCGGCGTAACCTGGTACGCGCGTATAAATTCTTCAACTCCCAAACGCACGCGGCCTTCCATCTGTTCGGCCACGGGTTTCCCATACATCATCTCGGCTGCCATGACTCTTAGCATACTATGACGGCGGTACGAGGGCCGTGGGAGGTGAAGTGTTGACAGCGCTCCGGCGAGCCACCTACTCTGTCCGCAGGCGTCCTGATATTTCCTGTTTCCTGAGAGCGGAGAGTTGAATCATGCCCAAGAAGGTATTGGTGATCGGCAGCGGCGGCCGCGAACACGCCCTGATATGGAAAATCCGGCAATCTCCGGAGGTTGAGCAGGTGTTTTGCGTGCCCGGAAATGGCGGGATTTGCGAAGAGGCGCAGTGTGTTGCCGGGTCGGCTTCGAATCTGGAGTCGCTGATTCAGGCGGCGGCGAAGGTCGAGCCCGATTTGACTGTGGTCGGTCCCGAGGTGGCGCTGTCGCTGGGCGTGGTGGATGAGTTTACCAAACGCGGCTGGCGGACCTTTGGTCCCACCCAGGCCGCCGCACAACTGGAATCGAGCAAGACCTTCGCCAAAGAATTTATGCAGCGGCACCGCATTCCCACGGCCAAGTATGCGATTTGCAACTCCGCGACCGAAGTGAAGGATGCCCTGACCCTGTTTTCGGCTCCCCTGGTGGTGAAGGCGGACGGCCTGGCGGCCGGAAAAGGCGTCATTATCTGCAAGACCAAAGAGGAAGCCGCCGCGGCGGCTAACGATCTGCTGAGCGGAAAGCTGCTGGGCAGTGCCGGAAAACAAGTGGTGCTGGAAGAGTTTCTGGAAGGCGAGGAATTATCGTTTCTGGTGCTGTGCGACGGAGAACACGTTGCACCGCTGGTGGGCGCGCAGGATCACAAGCGTGTCGGCGAGAACGATACTGGCCCGAATACCGGCGGCATGGGCGCTTATTCCACGCCGGAAATCGTCGATGCGCACATGCGCGACTGGTTGCTGCACCATATCGCCCAGCCCACGGTGGATGGCATGAAGTCGGAAGGCATTGAGTATAAGGGAATCCTTTATTGCGGGCTGATTATGACGGCGCGCGGACCTTTTGTGCTGGAGTTCAACTGCCGCTTCGGAGACCCCGAGGCGCAGCCGATTGTCATGCGGATGGAGAGCGACCTGGTGGAAGCCATGGAGGCCTCCATCGACGGCCGCGTCAGTGAAGGCACCTTTCGCTGGTCCAATGATTCCTCCGTCTGCGTGGTGCTGGCCTCGGGCGGATACCCGGGAACCTACGAAAACGGCAAGCGCATCACCGGCCTGGCGGAGGCCGAACAGATCGCCGGCGTGCGCGTCTTCCACGCAGGAACGACGAAACAGGGCAATGACATCTTTACCGCCGGCGGCCGCGTTCTGGGAGTGACCGCGCACGCGCCAACGCTGCCGGCCGCTCTCGAAGCCGTCTACGCAGCCTGCGGGAAAATTTACTTCGAAGGCATGCAGTATCGCAGGGATATTGCTGCGCGGCCCTTACGGGCGGCGAAGTAGCCGGCCGATAACGTGGAACGTGGAACGAGGAACGATGAAAGAAAAGGCCAAACCAACAGTCTCAGTCGTCATGGGCAGCGATTCCGACCTGGAGATCATGCGCGAAACGGGCAGGATGCTCGATGAGTTCGGTGTCGTTTACGAAATGGACATAACTTCGGCGCACCGTTCGCCGGCGCGGACCAGTGAGTATGCGCGGCAGGCGGCGGGGCGCGGCATCCGCGTGATTATTGCGGGCGCCGGTGGCGCCGCGCATCTGGCCGGGGTGATTGCGGCGGCAACCCCAAGGGCTTCGGCAAAAGCGACGTCGCCGACGAGTTTCGATTTCCCTTCGGGGGCCGCGACCCGGTTTATGCCGACGTCGATGACGATGGCACCCGGCTTGATCCAGTCGCCTCGCACCATCTCCGGCTGACCTACGGCCGCGACCAGTATATCGGCGCGGCGCAGGACCGCCGGAAGGTCATGGGTTTTCGAATGCGCAATCGTCACTGTACAGCTCTCGGCCAGCAGCAGAGCT
>CAZUCM010000427.1:0-2713 GCA_964619235.1 uncultured Terriglobales bacterium | reverse complement strand
GCGATAGACGAGATTGCTGACGTTATAAGAGGCGAGTTCAAAGCCGTGGCCGTGGGTAATAGCGTCGGTGGGGCAGGCCTCGACGCAATAGCCGCAGAAGATACAGCGGTTGTAATCGATGTTATAGACCTTGGCGTAACGTTCCGCGCCGGAGATACGGCGCTCGGAGGTATTCTCCGCAGCCTCGATATAAATGCAGTTGGAAGGACAGGCCGCCGCGCACAGGAAACAGGCGACACACTTTTCCACGCCATTCTCGTCACGCTGCAACACATGCACGCCGCGATAGCGCTCCTGCAAACAAGCGCCTTTCAACGGCCCAGGACCATCGGGATAGTTCTCAACAACGGTGGGTTGGAACATCTCGCGCAGGGTAATCGACATCCCTTTGGCGATGGCGGCAATGTCTTTTAGAACGGCCATAATTTTCCCGTAACCAGTATAAATGTTCGGGCGGGCAGTTTCACCATTCACCACGAAGGCAGGGAGGGAAGATTTCAAATTTGAAATTTGAAATTTCAAATTTCAAAATCCCCCAATGCCTCCGTGGTGAATGGGTATCCCGGTCCCGCTAGTGATAATCTCAACCCAGGGGAAGCACATGCTGAGCACGGCGGAACGAATCACAAAACTGGCGGGCAAAGCGATTGCCGAGTTCGACATGATTCGGGCGGGCGACCGCATCGCCGTCGGCCTGTCCGGAGGCAAGGATAGCCTGGCCTTGCTGCATGCCCTGCTGGCGTTGCAGGCGCGCGCACCGGTCGCCTTTACGCTGACCGCGTTCACCATTCAGCAGGGAAAATTTCTGGGGCCGCTGGACGGTCTGCGCGAGCATCTCGCCGCCCTGGGGGTGACCTGGGAGGTCACCGAGGATCAGCCATCCCTGCGGCTGGTAAGCGACAAGGTCGAGCACGGCTGCGATATCTGTTCACGGTACCGGCGGCGCGCGGTGTATGAGACCGCCCGGCGGCTGCAATGCAACGTAATCGCCTTTGGACATACCGCCGACGACTTCGCCGAAGCCATGGTGCGCAACCTGATTTATACCGGCCGGGTGAAACCGCTGCCTCCGGTCGTCATGTCTTCCAGGAACGAATTCCGGTTGATCCGGCCGCTGATCTACGTAAAGGAAGAGTGGATTCGCGAACGCGCCACCGCCTCGCTCTTCCCCATCGTGCCCTGTGCCTGCTCATTAAAGGAAACCACCCGCCAGTCGATTCGCGGTTTCTTCCGCCAGATTTCCGCGGAGAACCCGCATATCTTCGGAAATATCATTGCCGCCGGCGTGAGGACCTGGCAGAAGGACCATCTCACCGCAGAGGGCGCGGAGAACGCAGAGGAAGATAACCCGTAAGTACGGAACGATGCGCACTCATTCACGAAAACCGGGAACCTTGGACGATGCGGCGGTTTCTAAATCCATAAATCTGACATTTGTGAAGTCCGAAGGATGGCAGTTTGTGAAGAAGGCACTTTGCATCGTTGCGGTGGTTGCCGGATACTCGTTCCTCGAGGTAGTTCTGCTTCTATGCGCTATAACGCCTGGCATTCTCTACACTAATCGTCTCCAGATAGCGGTGCCGGCAATGTGCTTCGCGCAGTTTTTCCTTATTCCAGGCTTGGCCGCAGTAATCTCCCTGATATCGTACGGCACTCACCGTTGGATCAGACGTACGGTGATCTACCTGGTGGCCGGAATCATCGGGACGCCAGTGCTGATATTCGCGGTTGGCGCGATAGGAGCCTCCCTGGTATGGGCCTTTGGGATCAGCATCGCATTGTTCATCCCGCTGCTTTTGTTGATCGTCGCAGGTTTCGCATCCGGATTGTCTATCGCAGTCAGAAGGGCAGGAATCCGGAGCGTTCAACTCGAAAGCAAAAGGTGGTTGGCCGAGCGCCAATCGGGCATCGGCCCTCGCGAACGCAAATTGCACAACCGGGCAATTCATTGTTCTTTGGCAATCCCTACGCTTACAGTGCTGGTGATCTTCCTTTTTCTCCCGGAGATATGGGGCGTCTTCTCGCATCTCGTCCAACCCGGCATGAACAAGCTGAATGGATACAGCGTTCCAGTACCGCTGACATGGATCGAACAAATCCATGACAACCGGCCTGAAGATGGAGAATCTGTCGTACGCGGACTGGCAGGGCAAGGCATCGGTCTTGGAGTCAGACCATATCTCCACAGGGATATCACCCTTTCTTCCTGGCTCGTGGGAACCGACCCATACGATCCGTCCAAAGAATATGTGGTCCCCCGCCAGATTCCGGACGAGGATAGAGTGACGGCGCGTCATGCGGTTACGCCGAATCTGACTTGCATCGAGTACTGCCCCTGGTATGTCAGCGCCGCCGGATGTGAAGGGTACACGCCCACCGTGTCTATCGAGTGCTCCGGCCCCACCCGACTGCGCGCCAACTTTCACGGAGAAAGACTCCACGTCCCGGCTTTCTACAAAATGCTTAACGGAATCGTCGAAGTCAAGTAATCCCCGGAGGATCACGGCTCGGCCTTTGCTCACTTTCCCAACGGCTCCCATCCTTGATATTCGAGCCCATTGACTTTTAGTAGCATTTTGCTACCATAGTTGATTATGAGCCAACCGGTGAAGCTATCGAACGCGCTCGTCCTGGACGCTCGCATGGCCAGCGAGGCGGTGGAGCGGTCCATTGCCGGACAGGTGGAATTCTGGGCGCGGCTGGGCCGGGCCAT
>CAZUCM010000426.1:0-2715 GCA_964619235.1 uncultured Terriglobales bacterium | reverse complement strand
CAAAAAAGAATCTTGAATGTTCTGTGCCGGCTTGGTTTCCATCGCCGATCTCCTTTTCCGCGGTTGCCGTCGCGCCCGAAACCTTGGGCAAAAAGAACGCGGAACCGTGGATGCACTGCGGGCCCTAATTTCTCAGATGCAAAAGCCATGGGTAGAGCGCCGCGCCGCAACTGCGGACACGCCCGCCGCTTCCCCGGCAAGTATCTGTAAGATAGGCTGAAGCGTGGGTGTTTTCAACCCCAGAATCATGAATATGAGGTAAGTAGCAGGTACTCTCTTGGGACATTGCCGGGGTAGACCGGCAAGTCGTTGGTCTTGGGTCGCCGGTCTTCGGCCGGAAAGATTCTTCGCGGCCGGTCAGCCGTCAGTCAACAGCCATTACCAGGCATCATCCGCTGTAACTATCGGATGAACCTCCGGAATTTGGCCCGGGGACGAATGCCAGGACTTGTGACCTGCCCAATACACAACGCCGACGTAAAAGCTGGAACAAGCAACGGGAAAGCTTCCCTCCGGCCGACGACCGGCGGCCAAAGACCGGCGGCCGCCTGTAGTACATGACCTTCCCGCATCTGGCGTCCCCTGATGATCGGCGGTACAACAACATCATTACCCGGCTACTCATTTCCAAGCCAGCCCGTACGAGTGCCGGGAAGGAAACCTCATGCATATTGGGATTTATGGCGCGGGCTATCTGGGTACGATTATTTCGGCGTGCCTGGGCGACTTTGGCACACCGGTAACCTGTTTTGACGAGGACACCGACCGAATCTCGTCCCTGGCTCAGGGACAGGTTCCTTACTACGAGCGCAATCTGGAAGAAGTAATCCGCCGCAACGTCCGGGCCGGAAGACTGGTCTATTCGACGGACATCGCCTCCTTCCTCCGCCGCTCCAATGTCATTTTTCTGGCTCACGATTCGCCGCAGTATGCCGAAGACCTGGCGGCCCGTATCGGCCGGGCTTCGCCGGAGGCCCTGCTGATCATTGTCAGCCCGGTTCCGGTGGGCACCGGAACGCGTATCGAAGCTGCCTTACGGGAGAGCAATCCAAAAATCACCGTCGTCTCCCACCCCATGTTCCTCACCGACGGCTGCGCGGTGGAGGACTTTAACTGGCCAGACCGGATTCTGCTGGGCACTTCCTCGGCGGAAGCGGTGATGACCGTCAAGCAGATTTATCGGCCGCTGGTGATGCGCGGCGTACCGGTGATTGTCACCAATCACGAAACGGCAGAGCTGGTGCGCGAATCAGCAACCGCGTTTTACGCCACCAAGATCTCTTTCATCAATGAGTTAGCCGCAGTCTGCGAACACGTCAATGCCGACGCCGTGGACCTAGCGCTGGCGCTGGGACTGGACAAGAAGATCGCGCCCCGGTGCTTACAGCCAGGCGCATCCTATGGCGGGCCGTTCGCTGAGTCGCTGATGGATTCGCTCTCACAACTGGCGCGCAGCCGCGGCGTCAGCCTGAAGATCCTGGCTGCCGCACGCGAGGTGAACCGCTCGATTTCCGATGGCGTGGTCGATAAGATTGCGCGCGTCTTGCAGTCGCTGGGCGGAAAACAGCTGGGCGTGCTGGGTTTGGCCTTCAAGCCAAACACCAATTCCATTGCCGGCTCCTCCTCCATCAGCCTGGTTCGTAGTTTGTGCCAACGCGGCGCCACCGTGCGCGCCTACGACCCGGTGGCTAATCCGGCCGCCAAGTCGGAACTGGACGTTTCGGTGCAGTTCTGCGATAACGCCTACGCGGCTGCCGAAGCTGCCGATGCCCTCATTCTGGGCACCGGCTGGCCGGAATTCCGCGCACTCGATTTTGAGCGCATGCGCCGGGTCTTGAAGCAGCCGCTGATTATCGACACCAAGAACCTGCTCGATTCCGATCATCTGCGATCGCTGGGATTCCAGTACGTCGGAACCGGACGAGCATAAGACAATCCGAGGCTCGGCCCCACGCCGGGCCTCGGGCAACACCCTTCCCGTTATAACCACCGCTTCTTGAAATCCGTAAAACCCGCTCTACGCCTCGCTATGACCCAACTTCGCCGGGCACAATATTTCGTATCGTATAGTCTTGTTTTTATAACGTAATAATTAATCGAAATACACCTGCTCGCACAACCTGCCTTAACCAGAGCTTTGCCCCATCTATCACAAAGCAAATAAACCACATAAAATTCCAAAAAATGGCCTTGACAGAACCCTTCTGACCTTCTATATATCTCGTATTGTCTCGTTATCGTAACGATACAATACAAGCTCTGATGGAGGCCAGCGTGGATACGGAATTCGATCTTATCGCCTGTCAAGTTGGGGTCCTGATGAACGCCGTATTCCGCAGTCTGACACCGTCTCCGGCGCCTCCCATACGATCTGCCCGTACCCTGCCACTCAGCCTACCCAACTATCCCACCTGTCACGAAGGGGCGTTTGCTTCGGCAGACGCCCCCTCCCGCCTGAATCCAGAACCTTGCACCACAGAGGCCGCAGAGGACATCGAGGGAAAAAACAAAGGAATCGACCACGGGTCAATGGCGGTTGGTCGGGCGGTCGCTCGGGCAGTCGCTCCGGCAGTCGCTCCGCAGGCAAACGTGGAAGGTGAAACGAAAAACGTAGAACGGCCTTCGGGAGGGCGCTAATGGCGATGTCCGCCTATGACCGGTGGAAGACCACACCGCCTGGCTTTCCCCCGCAGGATGGAGACTGCCTGCAATGTG
>CAZUCM010000425.1:0-2730 GCA_964619235.1 uncultured Terriglobales bacterium | reverse complement strand
GAGTAAAGTCCACGGGAACAAATCGCACTCCGGCAATCGCCCGCTGATTCAAAAATGCCCCCAGTTCGCGGGCATCTACCCATGGTGCGCCCACCAGCTCAAAAGGAGTATCCGTGCCGCGCCCCACGGAAACGTTCGTGCCTTCCACCAGCCCCACACCCGGATACAACGTGGCAGCATTCTGGCTGCGCATATTCGGCGAAGGATTCACCCAGGCCAACCCGGTGGAATCGAACCAGTCACCGCGAATCCACCCAGACATGGGTATTACCGTCAGACGGGCCTTAATCCCACGCTCGCCGTTAAAGAACCGGGCCAGCTCTCCCACAGTCAAGCCGTGACGCACCGGCAACGCCTGATAGTTGACGAAGCGGCAGTTCTCGTTCGGACAAATGCGCGGATCGGATATGGGGCCCTGCACGAATGCGCCGGTAATCGGATTGGGGCGATCCAGCACGACGATCGGAATGCCGGCTTGCGCGGCAGCCTCCAGGAAATATCCCAGCGTAGTCTCGTAGGTATAGAAGCGAACGCCGACGTCCTGAATGTCGTACACCAGCGTGTCGAGATTCTTCAGCACTTCCAGCGGCGGCCGCCGCTTCGCCTCCGAGGCCCCATAGACGCTGTAAACGGGCACACCCGTTGCCTCGTCGCGCGTATTCCCCACCTGAGTGGTATCCAGTTTGCCCGTCACCCCGTGTTCAGGGCTGAAAATAGCGTCCAGTTCGATGCCGGAAGCGTTCGCCAGCACATCGATGGTGCGGCGTCCCGCAGTATCCAGCCCTGTCTGGTTGGTCACCAGGCCGATCCGGTTCTTGCTTCCCCCGGGGCGGTGAAGCACGTCGAAGTTTCGCTCCTCCAGCACGTCGATTCCCGTTTTTGCCACTCCGTTTCGGAAAGCAATATGCCGCGCGGCGGTAAAGGTGTCGTTATAGCCGGTAATGCGCGCCAGACGGAGCTTCTCGTCGCCGGAAACGCTTAGCTTCAGCGCCGCGGCCACTGCGGTTGCCACGCGCGATCGCAGTGACACCAGCGGGTGTCCACCTTGCGGATGTACGCCGTTGGCCAGAATGATGATGTAAGTATTCGTAACCGGATCGATCCATAGCGACGTACCGGTAAATCCGGTATGACCATAGGATCCGACAGGCAACAGTTCGCCGCGCGTCGAGGAAAACGGAGAGTCGATGTCCCACCCCAGTCCCCGCAGTACCGTGGCATTCGCCGGCTGTTGCGGCGTAATCATTTCTTCCACAACCAGCGGATCCAGCACTTTGCCGTCATTTTCCAGCATCGATTGCGCGAATCTGGCCAGATCGTCTGCGCTGCTGAACAGGCCGGCATGGCCTGCCACGCCACCCATGCGGCGGGCGGTCGGATCGTGCACCACTCCGCGCAGCATTACGCCCTCCACAAACTCGGTCGGCGCAATCCGGTTGATCCATTCCGCCGGTGGCTGAAAGCGCGTCTCTCGCATGCCGAGCGGCTCGAAAATATGCGTTTGCGCATATTGGTCCAACTTGATGCCGCTCACACGCTCCACCAGATGACCCAACGCGATGTAATTGAGATCGCTATAAAGAAAGCGCGCTCCCGGCGAGTAGAGGGGAGTGGCGTCGCACACCTGATGGAAGGCTTCGTCGCTGCCCTTCCAAGCCCGTTTGAGATCCAGATCCTCGGGAAGGCCGGAGAAGTGCGTCAGCAATTCGCGTACGGTAATCTCTTCCTTCCCGTTCCGGCCGAACTCGGGCAAGTAAACCGCAACCGGATCGTTCAACCTCACCTGTCCAAGCTGCACCAGCCGCATCACCGACATCGCCGTAGCCAATGGCTTGGTGAGCGATGCCAGATCAAAGATGGTATCCAGCGTCATGCGCTCGCGGTGAGGCTGCAACGCCCGCCAGCCGAACGCCTGGCGATACACGGTTTCGCCGTCGTGTCCCACCAGAACCACCGCACCGGGAATCTCTCCGGAGGCGACGGCCTGCCTCAGAACCGCATCGACAGCCGAGAAATCCGTTGGCGTGGCAGTCACCGCGCTGGCACTGGGCAGCCGATTTCCGGCTTGCCCACTGGCTTGCGCCCACGCTCCTCCCACCAGCAGGCAGAGCATCGACAAAACGATAGCGATACGGGTTATGGCATGCATGTTGAACGCGAATCTACAAGAGACGGCCCGGCTTGGGCAAGCGCTGCCTCCACCTCGCCGTTGAAACACTCGCCGCATGATCACCTTTTCAGGGGATATCACACTCGATAACAGAGTCGAATGCGGGGTTGCAAAGAAACACTTTATAGCATTAGGCTAACAGTCCCAGGGGGTGCGCGCCAGGTAAGTCCTTGTGGCGTGCGAGGGTGAGTGCAATGAGTACACAACGCGGAATCGCTCCTCGTCTACGCCCGGCCTTTGACGATCAGGATCGCCGTTTTGGGCATGTGGTAGGGCGATTGAAAGACGGCGCTCAACAGCAGGTCTATCCCGGCGCAGTGCTGGCCGTCAATTTCAAGGGCTCTCTGGTCGTGCATAAGGCGGTCGGACGATTTACCCACGATATTGCGGCTCCGGCTGTCAAACTCAATACCGCCTACGATTTGGCATCGCTGACGAAGGTTGTAGCCACCACTACCATGGCCATGCTGTTGTTCGAGCGCGGCCGGTTTGGCCTGGACACACCTTTGGTGGAAATCCTGCCGGAGTTCGGCCAGGAATCCGACTCACGCCGGCAGCGC
>CAZUCM010000424.1:0-2759 GCA_964619235.1 uncultured Terriglobales bacterium | reverse complement strand
GGGCGGCAGACGGCCGCTGTGCCTGTTGGGTATGTTGTTGCGGCTGCCTGCTCGGAGCGGACCGTTGTGCCTGCTGAGCGTGTTGCTGTGGCTGCCGGCTCGGAGCAGACCGTTGTGCCTGCTGTGCCGGCTGCGATTGCCGGCTGGGAGCGGGCCGCTGCGCCGCTTGCTGAGTATGCTGCACCGGTCTACTGGGAGCAGCCCGTGGCGCCGGTTGCGCATGCTGCGCTTCCGGCTTGGCTTCCTTCTCGCCGTGCTGCTCCTGCACTGCGAAGGCAGGAGCAGCGATGCCGAGAAACAATGCCAGAACGGCTGTGCTGGTGATTCCAAGTGTTTTCATAAGATATTCCTTCGGTTACCGCAGGCGATCTGCGTTCGCCTTATGGCTCGCTTTCCGCCAGAGGGCCCGCCGGATGACCGATGGCTTCCCCGGCGACCAGAAGTTCGACCCGCCGATTCTGCTGCCGGCCGGAGGAGTTATCGTTGGAGGCTACGGGAACCGTATTGCCAAAGCCTTTGGCGCTTACGGAAGCCGCGGTCACACCCTCCTGCACCAGGTAATCACGGACTGCGTTGGCGCGATTCTCCGATAATTGTTGATTCATCTGATCGCCGCCGACGTTGTCCGTATATCCCCCGACCTCAATCGTGAGTCCCGGATAGGCCAACAGAATGCCGGCAACCTTGGCGAGCTTCTCCCGTGCTCCCGGCTTCAAAGAGTACTTTCCGGTGTCAAACAGCACATCGGACATGCTGACAATGAGCCCACGGGCGCTATCGCGCGTCTCCAGAATGGCGTTCAATTGCACGGACAGCCGCTCCCGCATCGCCAGCTTGTCGGCATCCGCCTGTTGCGCATGTTCTTGCGCCGCTTGTGCCGTCAAACGGGACTGATCGGCGTCTTTCTGGGCGGCGGTGACCGCTGCTGCCGAGGTGATTTGGTTAGCGGCCATATCGGATTGCGCCTTGGCCGCATCCGACTGGGCCTGTTGCGCCTGCCGCATCGCGGCATCGGTCCGCAACTGCGCCCGCGACTGGGCATCGGCGGAGGCTTCCCGCTCATCGGCCAGACGCTTTTCGTCGATTTTCTTAACCGCTATCGCACGGGAATCCTCGGCGGTCTGTACGGCCTCCCGGGAGACTGCGATCAGCTCCTTCTGGGAGGAGTGATGTTCGGTGGCAAAAGCATCCGCATTATTCATCAGCTGCACCGCATGCTGATAGCTGTCACTGGCATACTGCTCGGCGCCTTCCGACTGCGCAATGCGCAATGCGTTCCGCGCCTCATAGAATTCCAATGGCAACTTGGCGCTCAGGACCACGGGATCGAAATTGTATCCGGTGGGGATATACCCGCCGCGTTCCAGCAGATCGAACTTTGCGGTCACGGTTTCGGTGGTTCCCTTGGTTTCGGGACGAATGACGTTTTCCAGCACGATCACATTGCTCGGCTGCCGGACGGCGTAGTAAGGTTCCGCGGTAACGATCAGCGCGAAGGCCTGAAGATCCGTGGTGACCTCCAGTTTGCTGCGCCAGTTGTCGTCGACCAGCACCTCACCCAGATTGACGGCTCTCCCTTCGGGCGAAATTGCCCACAGGACATAGGTAAGATATTCGTTGCCGAAGGCTGTGGGTTTCTGCAGGTTGCCAAATTCCGCCTTGATTTCGATGGCCCCCCGCTTACTGTTTACCTTGGCCACTCCGTTGGCCGCGGGCATCAAATCCGTGCCGGTGAAATCCAGTTTCGATGCTCCACTGCGATGCTGGTAATCGATTGCCTGGATCGTGCGGCTGATTTCGACCTGCCGAAAAAGTGTTGTCGAACCGGCGGGTCCGGTAACAACGATGGTTTGGGAACTGGTTTGAGCAAATGCGCTCAAACCGACGATAAATCCAGCGGCTAACCAAAGCTTACTCTTCACAAAACCCTCCTTGCGGCAGAGATCTGCCGGAATGCGTCATGTCATTTTTGTCCAGGTGATTCAAGGCTGACGGACTGGCCTCCGCCGGGTCTTCGCTCAGGACCCGATGTGGATCCGGGCAAAGGAGTGAAACAGCCCGCAGACATTCAAAATCCACATCACCACGGCAATCACGACGACGCCGTTCAAGATTGACTTAATGGTCCCCTGCATTGGGATATAGCGATTCACCAGCCACAGGAGGACACCTACAACGACCAAAACCTCGACCAATTGAAACAACGGCATGTTATTGACCTTCCTTCCATCCAATCGGGTGACGGCATTCCTCACGCGATACGGTGGCGTCCGGTCACCAGATTGATAATCAGGACCACCAGCGCCACCACCAGCAGCAAATGGATCAGGCCCCCGGCGATATGGAGACTGAAACCCAGAAGCCACAGAACCAACACGATCACGAAAATTGTCCAAAGCATATGCGTCCTAATTTCCCGCGCACCGCGAGCACCCGAGACATCAGCTGCCTCCCGGGTGCCTGCGCCTATTCCCTGTCAGCCGCTAGTTGGCGGCTACAGCCTGCGCCTTTGCGTTTCGAACCGCATCCAGGAACGAATGTGCCGCACTCGTCGCGGCCACTTTACCCAGCAATACGCTCCGGGTGGTAGCATGGCGCCCGTAAACGGCCTGCATGGAATCGTGGTCGGTACGAATCGAGGCCCCGGTTAAGGTAAGGCCGGCAAATGCGCCCTTTGCGCGGGAGTAAGTGAGAATTTCGGTATCCAGCTTCCACTCGGTATCGGTCGAAGCGTGACGTCCCACCGGGCCGGCTGCCGC
>CAZUCM010000423.1:2344-2781 GCA_964619235.1 uncultured Terriglobales bacterium | reverse complement strand
CTCGGCAGTGTAACCTCGTGGAGAACCCTTCTTCATACTTATGCATTCAAACAGACCGTATTCCTCTGTGTTCTCTGCTGTAACTTGTAACGCCGGCCTACAGGTCGGCTGCCGGTGCGGACTCCAGTCCGCACCCTGCAATTATCTGCGCGGGCGTGGACTTCGGGAGTTATCAATTTGGTGATGGCCCGCCCCGGGTTGCGGCCGCGAAGCGATCGATCACGCCACCAGCAAGACCTTCCCAATACCACCCTCTTCCGCCGCGGCTTGAGCTTCGCCGGCGTTGCTGAGCGGCAACTTCCGGCTGATCGGAATCACCAGTTTGCCATCTCGAACCGCTTCGGCCATCAATTGGAGAGTCTTCGTATCGGGTTTCGCCCACACCGGTATCGTCTTCACTGCGGGGAACTTTGTGGCATTCTGTGGCGCTCCGAGAA
>CAZUCM010000423.1:0-2334 GCA_964619235.1 uncultured Terriglobales bacterium | reverse complement strand
CGACGCAAACATTCCCCCCGGCTTTACCTTGGCGATCAACTTCTCGGCGGTCTTGCCGTCGACCGCATCGGCGACCGCATCGAGCAGCGGAAGATCTGCAATCGCGTTGTCGTCGTCGGTTGCCACTAGCTGATCCGCGCCGATGGTTTTCGCTTCCGCCATCTGCTTCTTCAGAACTCCTGCAATCACGATCGCTCCGCGCTGCTTCGCCGTGAACACCGCCGAGCGCCCGACATTTCCGCCAGCGCCTGCGACCAGGACCGTCTGGTCCGCTTTGATTCCCGTAGCCGACATGAGTTGGTTGCCGGTCGTCGTTACCAGTGGCAGCGCCGCCGCCTGGATTAAATCGAGTCCTTCGGAAACTTTCGCCAGGATCGCCGCTTTCACGACACAAAGTTCGGCGTACGCGTTGTCGGCCATTGCGAACACCCGGTCGCCGTCACGGAAACCTTCGACTCCGGGCCCAACCTTGACCACCGTCCCCGCAATATCGACTCCCATCAATCCCGGAAACTCGATGGGATAGAAGTCTTTGGTTAGACCCGCACGGCGTTTGTAGTCGATCGGATTCACGCTGGTAGCGGCGACCCGCACCAGCACTTCTCCCGCTCCGGGCACCGGATCAGGGTACTCCTCGAACTTCAGCACTTCGGGACCGCCATATTGGTGGACAACAACTGCTTTCATAATTCCTCTCCTTCGTACGCCAGGGCTGATGGACAGTTGGATGAACGAAACAGGGAATAGGTCACCAATGGAAGTGAGGGCGCGGTGCTGGAAGCTCGAAGTTGCAGACCCAAGATTGCCAAATCAGCTGATGTTGGGATTTATTGGCCGATCAGGCAATTGCAACCGGCCAAAAACACCAAGCCGCATCGGACGAACGCGGGTCCGGCCTGGTGCTTGCATTTTGTGGTTGGAAGCTCTTTTCAGGCGCTCTTGGCTTGCAGGGCGTTCAGGCGGGCGGCGAGCCGGGACTTATACCGCGAAGCGGTATTGTCGTGCAGGACGCCCTTTTGAACCGACTTGTCCAGCGCCGAAACCGTCTGGCTGAAGGCCTGGGTGGCGGCCTGTTTGTCGCCGGAGCTCAGCGTTTCCCGGAAGGCGCGCAGGGCGGTGCGCAGGCGCGACTTATTGGTGCGGTTACGCGCAGTGCGCGTTTCCGTCTGGCGGGTACGCTTGAGAGCTGAGAAATGATTTGCCATAAACTTCGGAATATCCTTATCGAAGGTGAAATCGTTCTCCGGCATCCGGCGGCGTAATCACGGTGCGCCGCGCCGGTGAGAACCAAAACACTTATTTTAGGCGCGGAAATGGGGGACGTCAACCCTTAGTTCAGCCAAACCCGCTGAAAATACGCGTCTTAAGCAATTTTTCCTCTTCCTGCAACCGGCACAGCCTTTTTCCCTACGGCAATATCTAAAAAGCATAGAGGAGCAGGTGCGATTACGGTTGTCTCCAGCATTGACTCGGGGCCAGTCTGGGGGTACTCTACGGCTTAATGAGAGCCGCCTGGTGGCGAGCATCCCGGCCGCAAGAATCCGCGCTTATCCCCTTTGTCTTTTATTTTCACCCAAATGCGCCCAAGGAGGGTAGTGCCCAAGCCTGAATGAAGAAAAATATTGATATTACTCCGGCCATAGGGACCCTGTTCGGAACCAGGGACGAGAACCTTCATTTGCTGGAAGACGGCTTCAACGTCGCCATCGATTTGCGCTCGGACAGTGTGGAGATCGAAGGCGCGCCGCGCGATGTGGCGCGCGTCGAACAGGTATTTGTGGATTTCCAGCACCTGCAGCAGAATGCCTACCAGTTTGCCAATGGCGATTTGAATTCCATGTTGCGGGTTTTGACCCTGGATCCCGCCGCCACCTTGCGTGGACTGGCCGAAGCCGGGCGACAGCGATCGTTCGGAAAGCGCATGGTGCAGCCCAAGAGCATGAACCAGCGCCGCTATCTCGAGGCCATCGAAAAACACGACATGATTTTCGGCATCGGCCCGGCCGGCACCGGCAAAACCTATCTGGCCGTGGCCATGGCCATCACGGCGCTGCTGGCCAAACGCGTGAATCGCATCATCCTGGCGCGGCCGGCGGTGGAAGCCGGCGAGCGTCTGGGCTTTTTGCCGGGCACGCTGCAGGAGAAAGTCGACCCCTATTTGCGCCCGCTCTATGACGCGCTCTACGACATGCTGGAACCGGAAAAGGTGGACCGCTTTCTGGAGAAGAACATTATCGAGATTGCGCCCATCGCCTTCATGCGCGGCCGCACGCTGAACGATTCCTTCATCATCCTGGATGCGGCGCAGAATACCACCTCGGAGCAGATGAAGAT
>CAZUCM010000422.1:0-2800 GCA_964619235.1 uncultured Terriglobales bacterium | reverse complement strand
TATTGTCACCTAACATAGAAACTTAGTCAACCTATTGAGCGTATTCACGTTCCACGTTCCTGGTTCCACGTCCACGTTGACGGCGAAAACGCGGGCAAGAACTCGAAGGTACCAGGATGGCGCGGTCGCTTTACGAAACCTGGAACGCGGACCGAATAACGTGTACCGGCCCGATCCGGGAACCTTTTCCGATCCCCTGGCGTCTATTGCTTACAGAGTTCAGGCTGCGGGAAACCGGGGAGCTGAACCTGGATGTGACGGAAAGTGTGGTGTTGTTGTTGCACGATTTTATTCCTGCTATTGTGGGGGGTAGCGCCATGAATCCGATGGCGGGGGCAACAACCTTGGGCGAACTCGCAAGCGCGCTGGCGGTTCGAAACGAAGAGGCATCGGTCATTGCCGAGTTAAAAACCGGCTCTGACGCGGCCTATGCCTGGCTTATCGAGCGCTACCATCAGCCAATCTACAGTCTGGTCTATCGCATCCTGAACGACCCAGCGGACGCCGCCGACACCACGCAAGAGGTGTTTATCAAGGTGTTTCGCGGGATACGGCACTTCAACGGCGAATCCAGCCTGAAGACATGGATGTACCGCATCGCCCTCCATGAAGCTTCCAATCACCGCCGCTGGTGGTTCCGGCATAAGGCGCACGAGACCTCGATCGAACCGGCAGGCGCCGGAGCCGACGATGAGTCCACCCGCTGCCTGAAAGACACCCTGATGGACGGCTCCGCTTCCCCTTTTGAAGCCGCGCGTCAACAGGAACTCAGGGAACAGGTGGAGGCGGAGTTGAGCCAGGTGCCAGAGCCTTATCGCACAACGGTGGTCCTGCGCGATCTGCAAGACCTGTCGTACGAAGAGATCGCGGAAGTGATGGAGACCACCCTGGGAACGGTGAAATCGCGGCTGATGCGAGGCCGGGACGCATTGCGCAAGCGCCTGCAGCCTATTCTCCAGCAGGAATCGGATAATCGGGACAAAGTGGCAACTGGCCGGGAAGTTGAGGTTACGCCATGAGACACCAGGATTCGGCGTGTAGAAAATCGACCTGTTTACAGACGAGGCAGCTTCTCTCTTCGTATCTGGACCAGGCTCTGACGGGCCGGCAGATGCACGAGGTGGAGGAGCATCTGTCCGGTTGCGGCGTCTGTAACCATCATTTTGCGGAGTTGGCGCAAACGCAGCGCATGGTTGTGGCACTGGGCCACAAAGCCGCGCCTGCCGATTTGGCATTGCGTCTGCGAGTGGCCGTGTCGCGGGAGGCCGCCAGAGCGCGCCGGTCGCCCCTGGAAGGCCTGCGTATCCGCTGTCAGAACGCTTTGCGGGCCTTCATGGTTCCGGCAACCGCGGGTGCTCTGAGCGCGATTATTTCCTTCGGCCTGCTGATTGGCTTCTTCGCCTTGCCGTCGCAAATGACGGCACAATATGACGTTCCTACGTCCCTGTATACGCCACCGGAATTACGTTTTTCTCCCTTTGATATGGGAGTAAATCTCAACGGCGAATCCATTGTCGTCGAGGCCACCATCGACGCAACCGGGCGGGTGCAGGATTACACCGTTCTTTCGGCGCCCACGGATGTTGGCGAATACCTGCCCGAGTTGAAAAATATGATGATCTTCACCATTTTCCGGCCAGCCACCTCTTTTGGCGCGCCAACTTCCGGCAAGGCGGTCCTGTCCTTCTCGAAGATCGTGGTGAAGGGATAAGGCGGAAGAAGCCGTTGGCCGCTGGCCGTTACTTCTTCTCCAGATGTGCGCGCACGATATTCAGCATTCGCCGCAACGGTTCCGCGGCTCCCCAAAGCAACTGATCGCCCACGGTAAACGCACCCACATATTCCGCCCCCATCGCCAACTTTCGGATGCGGCCGATGGGCACTTCCAGACGCCCTGATACCGCTGCCGGAGTGAGACAACGCAGCGTCGACTCCTTGTCGTTGGGGATCACCCGTGACCAGGTATTGGACGCGGCAATCATCCCTTCAATTTCGGACAACGGAAGATCGCGCTTCAGCTTGATGCACAATCCCTGGCTATGACAGCGCATGGTCCCGATGCGAACGCAAATGCCATCGACGGGAACCGCGGGGGAGAGTCCCATGATCTTGTTGGTCTCCGCCATGCCCTTCCATTCTTCCTTGGTCTGGCCGCCGGGCATTGCCTTGTCAATCCAGGCCAGCAGGCTGCCGGCCAAAGGCGCGCCAAATTCGCCGACCGGAATTCCCGGCGAGCGTTGGGCATCCACCACCATGCGATCAACTTCCAGCGCATTCTTGGAAGGATGGCTGCGGGTGGCATCCACCAGATACCCCATCTGCTGCACCAGTTCCAGCATCTTGGCCGCGCCGGCGCCGGAAGCCGCCTGGTAGGTCATGGTCGTAATCCAATCCACCATTCCGGCTTTGAGCAGGCCGCCCATGGCCATCAGCATCAAGCTCACCGTGCAGTTGCCGCCGGCAAAGGCGCGAATCCCCTTTGCCAGTCCATCCTGCAGCACTTCCCCGTTCACGGGATCGAGGACGATCAGGGCATCCGGCTCCATTCTTAGCGCGGAGGCGGCATCAATCCAGTAGCCACGCCACTTGGACTCCAGTAAAGGGCGATAAACGGCGTTGGTATAATCTCCGCCCTGGCAGGTGACAAGCACGTCACAGCGGGCCAGGTCCTTCAAATCCTTGGCATCCCGCAAGGTTTCGCCGGGGCCGGCCTCCTTGGGAGGCTCGCCGCCTACGTTCGACGTAGTAAAGAAAATGGGTTCCAGACCGGCAAAATCGTTCTCCTCGCGCATCCGCTGCA
>CAZUCM010000421.1:0-2823 GCA_964619235.1 uncultured Terriglobales bacterium | reverse complement strand
CACCGGCGCCCGCATCGTGCGGCGCGCTCTGGAAGAGCCGATGCGCCAGATCGTTGTCAACGCTGGAGAAGAAGGCGCCATCGTCGTAGGCAAGATCCTGGAAAACAAGGATGCCAGCTTCGGTTACAACGCCCAATCCGGCCAGTACGAAGACCTGGTTGCCGCGGGCGTCATCGACCCCACCAAGGTCACCCGCACCGCGCTGCAGAACGCCGGCTCCATCTCTTCCCTGATGCTGACCACCGAAGCTCTGGTGGCCGAGATCCCGGAAGAGAAGAAGGAAGCTCCAATGCCCGGCGGTCACGGCGGCATGGGCGGAATGTACTAGGAAGGTTTCAAAGCTTCGAAGTTTCAAAAGCTAAGCCCCGCGCATTCTGGCGGGGCTTTTTTTGTGAGACTCAGCTTTTCAAATCGTCGCAGCTCCTTAATTCCTGAACTTTCAGCTCTGAAACTTTGAAGCCTGCTCTACGGTCCTTGATTCTCGATGTACGTCCAGTCCCTCGGTTCCCAATAGGGGTTCTTGTCGTTCTCATCGCCGGCGTTTTTGTTCTTGGCTTTTGCCTTTTCCGCGATGGTATAAGCCGGGGCCACTGGAACCATTGCCGCCATCGCAGCGGGCGTGGTCACAGACGATGCCGGGGCCGCGGTTGCATGGGTTGCGCTGCTGGTTTGGGATTCGACTCGCGGAGCCGGATTGGCCGCCGCCATCCGGTTCGCCTGAGTTTGGGCCAACGCCAACTGCCCCACCCCCAGTCCACAGAGTGCCATCGCTATCAGGGAAGTTCTTCGCATTTTTCTGCCTCCTTAACGGCCGTTCTCTCCAGCCGCACATTGTCTATAACCGGAGATCGCGATTTTTATTCCCGTCGCTGCCTGGTTGAAAACTGCAAACTGTAAGCGGTAGACCTTCTAGCAGTACACTGATGTTCAAGATTGCTTCCGGAGGGAGCTGCCATGGATACGATGGTTCGCATGCCGGCGGTGGCCGGGCATTTCTATCCCGGCCAGCGGCAAATGCTGGAGCATGATCTTGACGGCTACACCCACTTCGCCGGCGACAAGGTATCCGCCCGCGGTTGCATTGTCCCGCATGCGGGTTATATGTACTCGGGCCATGTGGCGGGCGCGGTTTACGCCCGGCTGCAACTTCCGCGGCGCTTCGTCATCCTTTGTCCGAATCACACCGGAATGGGAAAGCCCCTGGCAGTGATGAGCAGCGGCGCATGGATGACGCCGCTGGGAAAGGCCACCATCGATGAGGCCCTGGCGGAATCGCTGAAAGGCCGCTGCCCCCATCTTCAGGAAGATAGCGGGGCGCATTTACGCGAGCATGCGCTGGAAGTGCAACTGCCGTTTTTACAGAGGCTGCGGCCGGATTTTTCTTTCGTCCCGGTCACGGTGGGTACGGATCATTACGAAACTCTGGTGGAACTTGGCGCAGCCATAGCCGCCGCTCTGGAGGCGGCGGGAGAGGACGCTCTGGTCATCGCCTCCAGCGACATGAACCATTACGAATCCGACGATGTCACCCGCCGGAAGGACGAACGGGCCCTGGAAGCAATTCTTGCGCTTGATCCCCCCGGTCTTTATGAGGTCGTCACGCGTCAGAACATCTCCATGTGCGGCGTCGGTCCGGCCATTGTCATGCTTAGCGCAGCCAAACTGCGCGGCGCTACGCACGCTGAATTGGTCCGCTACGCTACCTCCGGCGACATCAGCGGCGATCGGGCCAAAGTTGTCGGCTACGCCGGGGTGATGGTGATGTAATGAGTTTTCCAGTTTCAAGCATGCAGTCGCAGATCCTCGGCCATCCGCAAAGGATTATTGCCATCCCCATCCAGTAACACTGGACCTTTGCCCTTGCTCAAACCAGCACCGTGGCGCCAGATGCCGCGTCTTTGGCTTGAAACTCGAAACTGGAAACTAATTTGTCAGCTCCGGATATAGTTCGCGAATCGCCGTACTGAGCCCGTAAATCAATTCGTGCTTCGGCACGAAGGCATCCGCGCCATGCGTGCGCCCTTTTATGCGCAGCTCAGCGTCGTCATCGGCGGACATCAAGACGATCTTCAGATCGGGAAAATGTGCGGAAAGTATGCCCGCTGTTTTGAGTCCGTCCAGGTAAGGCATATTGACGTCCATGACGACCAGGTCCGGAAGCAGGCTGGCCACGGCGCCAATGGCTTCCACGCCGTTGCATGCCCTTCCCACGATTTCCACCATGGGCTCCAATTCAATGAGTGCGCATACGGCGCGCAGGGCATTTTCCGAGTCGTCCACTACGATCACTCGAATACACTCCATCTCTCTCTGTGGTTCCTCCGCCGTTGCCGCATTCAATGCCGGATTCTGATAGGCCGCCATATTCCTGAACTCCTTTCAATGCTTCACGCAAGAATATAGACGCGCCGGTGGGCAATTCGCTGTAAAGAGTCGGTCAAATAAAGGTAAAGAATGTAAAGACGGCTCATTCGCCGGGGTCGAAGCGATATCCCACCCAGGGCTCGGTGAGGATGTACCGGGGCTGGCTGCCCTCGGGCTCGATTTTTTTGCGGAGATGTCCGACAAATACGCGCAAATATTCCGGCTGCTCCACGCTGTTATCCCCCCACACCGCCCCGAGCAGGGCGCGATGGGTAATCACCTTGCCGGGATGGCGGGCCAGATACACCAATAAGTCGAACTCCTTGGGCGTCAAGCGCACTTCGCGCTCGCAGAGGCACACGCTGTGGCTCTCCAGATCGATGCGGAAATCCCCGATCTCAATCAGCGGCGAAGGCGCAGCCGGCGCGGCCGCCGACGCCCGCCGCACCGCCGCGCGCA
>CAZUCM010000420.1:0-2832 GCA_964619235.1 uncultured Terriglobales bacterium | reverse complement strand
CGAGGGCAGGGCCGTCTGTCCCACACCGTCGTTATCTTCGCTGTTGCTGTTGTACTGGTAGCGCACGGTCAGGGTATTTCCGGGAGTGAGCTGGTAGTCGAGACGGGGACTGATTTCCGTGCGCACCTTCGGATTGGAGACAGCCTGCCTAAAGAATTGCCCGGGCGCCTCCGTGGCATCGACGATATCCAGATCGCCGATATTCCGCCGCTCCACGTTGAAATAGAAAGACGCATGCTTGTTCAACGGCCCGCCGATATTCCCCTCGCCCATGCGCGAGTCATAGCCGGGCTGGGCGGCTTTGCCCAAAAAAGGATTCCGCGAGTTGAAGTAGGATTCGTTGTCGGTGAAAAAGAACCGTCCGTGCAGATTGTCGGTCCCCGGTTTGGTGAAAACCTCCACCCGGCCATAGCCCAGTTTGTCGTACTCGGGGGAGAAGGGATTCTGGTTGATGCGGATTTCGCGGATCGAGGATTTTGGCGGAAGCTGTCCGTTGCTGAAGCCATCGATATAAATCTGGCCCCCGTTCGGACCGGCGGAGGGCCCGGCCAACGCCTCCAGTTCCGACTGTAATTCGTCCGGGTCGTCGGAGAGAGCCTCCAGATCCTTGTCCTTGATTATGATGGCGCTGGCATTGTTATCGGAGGCCACATCGAGGGTGGTCGCCTCGTCCTCGACCTGGACGTGCTCCTCCTGCACCGCGACCTCCAGGCTGATATCGAATTGCCGGCTCTGGCTCGCGGCAATGGACACGTCCTCCTGCGCGAAGGTCGAAAAGCCCTTGGCGACGGCAGTCACGGCGTAGTTGCCGGCGGCCAGGCCTTTCAATTCATAGCTTCCGCGATTGTTCGTCGTGGCGGAAAGCATTTTGCCATCAGGCCCCGTAACGGTAACCGTCGCGTCAGCGACAACCGCTCCGGACGGGTCGGTGACCAGCCCGTGCAGTAGGCCGGTGGCGGAGGTCTGTGCATGCGCAGTGCCTCCCAGGAATGCGAGCAATAGGAAAAAGACGAAGAATAAGGTTTCAAAGTTCTGAAATGCCAACGAGGGTTCATGCCTCTCAGCTTTTTCTTGCACTATGAGGTTACGGTTCTGTTCCTGGAAAATTGCGAATCTGCCCATTGGTCTATTAGTCCTTGAAACTTCGAAAACTTGCAACTTTGAAACCTGCTCACTCAGGCTGCGGAAAAAGTCGTTCTACAGCCGTTTCTTTGAAAGGGCGCGGCTTTAGCCGCGCCGTAAGCTGAGGGCCGTAGTCGCGCAGAAATCGCTTTTTTCAGCAGCCTCTTACTGTCCCATGGCGTCTGAGAGCGACTGGCCGAGACTCCACGGGGAGAGGACGGTCGCTGCCCCCCCGGATGCGGTCAAAATCGGCTCGACGCCGGTTAACAAGGTAATCGCAGTCACCTCGGAGGGAACGGAGCCCTGCGTGGAGACAATCATTACGGCATCGCCCTTCTGCATGTCGGCGATGGTCGCCGTGGGCATGCGGTTCAGGATCTGCTGCAAGTCGGGAGCGCCACCCGGCCGCGGCCCCGAAGGCGCAGCATGACTCTCAGCCGCTCTTGGCGCCGTCCCGGTTTCGGAAGGACTGCCCTTCAAGCGCATGGCCATTCGCTGGGCCACCATGGGGGGGAGCTTCCTCACCTGGGAATCTGTTCCAATCTTTACCGTCACGGATTTTTTGGTGAGCAGATCCATCACGACGATGGTGTTCTGGGCGGGGTCGAGCGAAGTGATTCTGCCGGCCACGTTCCGGAAAGAACCGGAAACGATCTCCACCGCGGAAATTTCACTACCGTCCGCGCTGCGGGCGCCCCGGGCGCGCAGTTGATCGCCGGCCCGGATCTGGTCCAGCGATCCCGGCCGGGCGTCGTCGAACTTCACCGAATTCGGCGCGTAACGCAGCACCTTTGTATCCTTCGAAAGCCGGATAAGAATATTCTTTTGGCCGGCGGCCACGTTGGAAATTGTGACCGTTCCCGCCGCCGGATCCACGGCGGTTACCAGTCCGCCTACACCGTGCTGTTGCCAATCCGCGCGCTCACGCGCCTGCAAGTCCGCAATATCTTCCTGTTTCATCAGAATCAGCGAAGAAGCCTGGATGGACTTTGCGTCGGCGGAAGCTGTCCCGCGGACCAGTATCCGGTCGCCGGCTTGTATGTCCTGCAACTGAATCGAGGCGGCCGATTTCAGATTCTGGCCGGGCGCAACGCGGAGCATACGGGTGGTCTCCGCCACTATCACCGTAACTTCGGCCCCGGCATCGGAGGTCAGAGTTATAGTGCTGCCGGTGAGCGATTTGACTGCGCCGACGATTTTGGCCGGATTGGGCGCGGCCGGCTGCGATCCATCCTGTGCCGGGCCGGAGAGCGCGTGGCCCAGGCTTAGACTGGTTGCCATCAGAGCGAATACCGCAATGATTTTATGCATTGTGCGCATGCTTGCTTGCCTCAAATCCACGTCGATTCGGTTTCGGCGGGTCTAAAAGCAGGGTACATGACTATCCTTAACAGCTGTACTCTTAATTGTCCTTTAAAACGCTGTAAACTTCTGTAAACAATTGTCAAAGCAGCGGGGCGCCCGGGACTGATAGAATCTCCCAAATGTCCCGTATCGCACGCAAGCTTCTGGGAAATACCCGGTTTTACGCCCCTTGGAAGGCGCTGGCTCAATACCCCGATTATTGGTGGTGGATCGTCCGGGGAAGACCGCTGCATCCCCCCCATCTTTTCAAGCAGAGAACCGTTTTGGCATATGCCCGGCGATTCGACCTGCGAACGTTGGTGGAGGCCGGCACTTATTATGGCGAGATGGTCCAGGCCGCCCGGC
>CAZUCM010000419.1:0-2845 GCA_964619235.1 uncultured Terriglobales bacterium | reverse complement strand
ACCGGATCAGCAAGGGCGATATTCCGCCGAAGATTACCGACAATTACAACGGCGATTTCAACGAGATCAAGGGCAACCTGAACACCTGCATCGACGCCTTGAATACCCTGACGGGCGATATGGCGCACATGTCCAAGGAACACGACCTGGGCGACATCGACGTCAAGATGGCTCCGGAGAAATTCCATGGCGTATATCGCGAAGTGGCGCAAGGCATCAACGGAATGGTGGACGGCCACATCACGGTAAAGAAAAAGGCCATGGCCTGCGTTGGAGAACTCGGACGGGGCAATTTCGACGCTCCACTGGAAAAATTCCCCGGCAAGAAGGTGTTCATCAACAACACCATCGAGCAGTTACGGGCCAACCTGAAGGGTTTGATCGCGGAAATGAACCGCATGTCGAGCGAGCACGACAAGGGCGACATCGACGTCTATATTCCCGCCGACAAATTCGAAGGGGAATACAAGACCATGGCGCAAGGGATTAATGGCATGGTTTCCGGCCACATCACGGTGAAGAAAAAGGCCATGGCCTGCATCGCCGAATTCGGGCGCGGCAATTTCGAAGCGCCATTGGAGAAGTTCCCGGGCAAGAAGGTGTTCATTAACGAAACCATCGAGCAGGTGCGGGCAAATCTGAAGGCGCTGATTGTCGACAGCCAGGCTCTGGTGGAAGCGGCGGTGGCCGGCAAGTTGAGCACGCGCGCCGATGCCAGCAAGCACCAGGGAGATTTCCGCAAGATTGTGGAAGGCGTGAATGCGACCCTGGATGCGGTAGTCGGCCCGATTCAGGATGTTGAAGTGGCGCTCGGCAAACTGGCGGGCGGTGACTTCACGGTGACGATTACCAAAGAGTACGCGGGCGAATTCGATGTGCTCAAAGACGCTCTGAATGCCATGGGACAGCAGGTCCGTTCCGCCCTGATCCAGATCGGCGCGGAGACGGCCACATTGGCTTCGGCAAGCGAGCAGCTGGGCCAGGTGAGCCAGCAGATGAGCGTCAGCGCGGAAGAAACGGCCACCCAGGCCAATGTGGTTTCCGCCGCCAGCGAACAGGTGGCCAAGAACGTTCAGACGGTAGCCACCGGCGCCGATCAGATGGGTGCCAGTATCAAGGAAATCGCCAAGAATACGGCGGAAGCCACCAAAATCGCGCAGAACGCCGTACAACTTTCCCGCACCACGAACGACACCGTCCGCAAACTCGGCAGCAGCAGCGACGAGATCGGGCAGGTGATCAAGGTCATCACGTCCATTGCCCAGCAGACCAATCTGCTGGCTTTGAATGCGACCATTGAAGCCGCGCGCGCCGGGGAGGCGGGCAAGGGCTTTGCCGTAGTCGCCAACGAAGTGAAGGAACTGGCCAACCAGACCGCCAAGGCGACGGAAGATATCAGCCAGAAGATCCAGGCGATCCAGCAGGACACGCAGGGTGCGGTTACCGCCATCGGGCAGATCACGGAAGTGATCGGGCAGATCAGCGATATCCAGACCACCGTGGCCAGCGCGATTGAAGAGCAGAGCGCCACCACCAGCGAAATTGGCCGCAACCTGGCCGAAGCCGCCAAGGGCGGCGCGGCCATCACGCAGAACATCACCGGCGTGGCTTCCGCAGCCAAAGATACCACCGATGCCGCTATGCAAACCCAGGAATCCGCCAAGTCGCTGGAAAGCTTGTCGGCGCAGTTGCAAGACCTGGTTTCGCAGTTCAAGTACGAGGACGGCAGCAGCCGTAGCGTAGCGGTTCGTGCCAAGGCCGCGGCTGCGGCCGGCAAGAGTGCGCATGCGACGGCCGGCGCCGCCGACAAATGGCAAGAGCCGGAGATCGTTTTCGAACCGGCGAATGCCCGTGTCCATAAGGATCACCCACGTTCCCACGCGTGAAACCGGCGTGAGTTTGAAGGGAGATCGCAATGGACGACAGACTGAGCAAATCCCAGGGGGGCAAGGGTGACACGCCGGCCCCCCCGGAACAGGACATCACCGAGCACCGCGAGCTGGACGTTTCGCACAGCAGCATCCGGGTGGACGTCGGCTTGCTCGACAAGGTGATGAATCTCGTAGGGGAGCTGGTGTTGGCCCGAAACCAGATCCTGCAGTTTACCTCCGGGCAAACGGATACGGCGTTTGTGAATGCCTCGCAACGCCTGAATCTGGTGACCACGGAGCTGCAGGAAGGCGTGATGAAGACGCGTATGCAGCCCGTGGGCAAAATTTGGAATAAGTTTCCCCGGGTGGTGCGCGATCTGGCGGCCGCCTGCGGGAAAGAGGTGGTCCTGGAAATGGATGGCGCCGGCACCGAGCTCGATAAGACGGTGCTGGAAGCAATCAAGGATCCGTTGACGCACATCATTCGCAACGCCGTGGATCATGGCGTCGAGTTGCCGGAAGCGCGTGAGGCCGCGGGCAAGTCCAGAACCGGACATATCCGCCTGCGGGCATTTCATGAGGGCGGCAAAGTGAATCTCGAAATTCTCGATGACGGTGCGGGCATCCCGCTGGAACGGGTAAAGCAAAAAGCCGTCGAACAGGGACTGCTGGCCCCGAGCCGGGCCACGCAGTTGTCGGAACGCGAGATTCTGAATCTGATTTTTCTGCCGGGCTTATCCACCGCGGGGAAGGTTTCCGACATCTCCGGCCGCGGAGTGGGCATGGACGTCGTCAAGACGAACATTGAAAAGATCGGGGGGACCGTTGACATTCAGAGCGTGCCTGGGCAAGGGACTACGTTCCGGATTAGGATCCCCCTGACCCTTGCCATTATTCCCGCATTGATCGTGAGCAGCGGCGGCGACCGCTTTGCCATTCCGCAAGTGAACCTGCTGGAGCTGGTTCGCCTGGAG
>CAZUCM010000418.1:0-2881 GCA_964619235.1 uncultured Terriglobales bacterium | reverse complement strand
CGGTTTCGTCCAGACGCAAATGGTCGGGGTAACCGCTGCCATCGGTGCGTTCGTGATGACCGCGCACCACCTCGGGGATCTTAGGCCAGGGAAAATCAACGTTGGAAACAATGCGGTGGCCGACCACGGTATGATCGGCCATTTCCTGAAACTCCTGGTCGTCCAGTTTGGCCGGCTTCTGCCAGATTTTGCGGTCCACCGCCACCATGCCGACGTCGTGCAGGTATCCGGCGGTCCGAATGCCCGCCACTTCCGTGGTGCCCATACCCATGGCTTCGCCGATGGCCGCGGCATAACGTCCCACCCGAATCGAGTGGCCGTGGACGTTCACATCCTTGATGTCGATCGCCGCCGCAAATGTCTCCAGCACATTGTCATAGAAGCTGTGCAGGGATCCCAGCAGACGAAGGTTTTCCGAAATTCGAGTCTCCAGCGATTTCGCCAGTACGTGATTGTGCACCGCCAGCGCCATGTAGTTGCAGAGCATGCCAATCGCGTCCAACTCATCCATGCCGTAGTGGTTTTCCCCGTCCCGGCGGCCCAAGCCGACGACGCCAACCAGTTTCCCCGCCACCCGCATGGGCGCAAGACAACGAAACAGTTCGGGAGCCAGATTACCATTGGAAGTAAGAAACAAATCGTAGTTGCCGGCCGTTACCAACACCGGCGTCCGGCAGTTGGAAAAAGCATGCACGTGTTTCGGCAACAACGGAATCCAGGCAGACTCGGGGAAATTGGGGAAACCGATGGCGGCGACCGAGTTCAACATCGAGGGCCGGTCGTTGAATGTAAACAACGCACCTTCCCGCGTGCCCACGGCCTCGCATAGCGAGGTCAGCATGATGCTCGCGGTTTCAGGGAACTCGCGATCAGCGGTCATTTCCCGTCCCAAGTCCGAAAGCGCTTCGAACGTGAGCAGGAGCCGCCGGAAGTTTCTTTTAGTCACCGTTCCCGGCCGTCGGTCGGGAGAATGCCAGAGCAAATGCAGAGTACCATGCCGCACACCCGCTTCGCGCCCGGCGCACACTGCTTCGTATTAGTGAGTTTGGTGCGGGCGGGCGTAGCCCGAATTCGTGGAACGAAAGAAGCGTGTCCGGTTTGCAGTCCACAGTTCGCAGTTGGCAGCCAAACAGAGTGTGCCGGGCTCGGCTGCAAACTGTAAACTGTAACCTTCAAAAGTGTTCTTGCAACTGGGAAAATTTCTCCACCACCAGCAACCGCCCCGCCATTCCTTCCGAGCGCACGTCCTCGTTTTCCAGCACCCAGGTCAGCTCGTTGGGGATGAATACGGCATTCAATCCGATGGCCAGCGCGGGATTAATATCCGAAACCGGACTGTTGCCCACCATCCAGGTCCGGGTCATGATCAGGCCATATCGCTCCACCACGGAGCGGTACGCCGCCGCATCTTTTTCCGCCACGATCTCCACGGCGGAAAAATAATCCTTCAGTCCCGATCGTTCCACCTTGCCCGCCTGTTCGGTCACATTGCCTTTCGTCATCATGATCAAATGATGCCGGCCGGCCAGGTAGTTCAGCGTCTCCGGCACGCCCTCAAAGATCTCAATCGGCTTTCCGGCAATCTCGTGGGCAAAGCCGTGAATGATCTCATGCACCGCCGGAGTCACCGGATCGATGGCCAACCGCTCGAAGGTATCCACCAGCGCATGCGCAAAGCTGTGCAGGCCGTAGCCGTGTTTCACGATGCATTCCCGCTCCACATCGTCCAATACCGCCCGCACTTGCCGCGGCGTGTATTCGTGGTGGTTCAGGAACGATATGAAATTCACAATCGCCCGCTCGAAATACACGTTATTCGCCCACAATGTATCGTCGGCATCGATCAGCAGCGTTTGCGAAGCGGGCACGGTCATTCTTCTCCATAATAACCCGATCTTTTCACCTCAGAGGACAGGGAGAGCACAGTGAAAAAACGAAGATGAACGCGGATCGACGCGATCACTGCCAAGGATTGCACTCCGGCTGTAAACTGAAACTGTAAACTGTGAGCTGATGAATGAAAAATCTGACCCTCGCACTGCTCCTCCTCTCCACCATGGCGCTCCAGGGAAATGCGCAGCAAAAGTCTAAGGTCTCGCCGCAAAACGGCAAGGGACCGATCGGCTCCGGCCGCGCCGGAGGCGGTCCGATTTCGAAAAACTGGAAGGTGGCGCCGGACCTCAGCGCCCGCTTGGCCACATACAAGTCCGTGCGCATGCCCTACAACCCCACCAAACTGAGCCTGCGCGAGCGCCAGATGGTCGACAAACTGGTGGATGCGTCGCAATATCTGGAAGCGATTTTCTGGCGGCAGAACGATGCGGAGGCCCTTACGCTGTATCAGCAGCTCGCGGGCAGCGCTTCGCCGCAAGACCAGCGTTTGCGTAAACTGTTATTCATCAATGCCGGCCGCTTCGATATGCTGGACAACAATCAGCCTTTGATTGGCGCCGACCCCATGCCGCCGGGCCACTCCCTGTACCCAGCCGGCCTCACGCGCGCTCAGGTGGAAGAGTACGTGAAGGCTCATCCGGAACAACAGTCGGAGATATACAGCCCCTATACCGTCATTCGCCGCCACGACGATAAGCTTGAGGCCTTTCCTTACCACATGATGTATCGTCCGTTTCTGGAGCCCGCGGCCAAAGCCTTGCGCGCCGCCGCTGCGCTCAGCGCCGACCCGGCGTTCGCCAATTTTCTCCGGCTGCGGGCGGATGCGCTGCTCTCCGACGATTACTACCCCAGCGACCTGGCCTGGGTCGACTTGAAGGACCCCAAGTTTGACATCATCCTCGCTCCCTATGAGACCTATATTGACGATTTACTGGGAGTGAAGACCTCCTATGGCGGCGCAATCCTGATCCGCAACCAGGAGCAAAGC
>CAZUCM010000417.1:0-2894 GCA_964619235.1 uncultured Terriglobales bacterium | reverse complement strand
GGCCAGACTGCTGCCGGCGGGAACCTTCAGATTGATGCCGTCCAGAACCGGTTTGCCGTTGTAGCTGAAGCTCAGGCCGCGAAACTCGATTTCGCCAAGGATCTCGTGGGGCAGCCCGTTGCCGGGAGCAACGGAGACGCCGGGCGCGTCCGTTATGTCGGGCACTTCCTGGAGAATCTGATTAATCCGGCCCAGCGAGGCAGTGCCCCGCTGGAAGAGGTTGATCACCCAGCCCAGCGCCATCACCGGCCACATTAACAGAGCCATGTATCCGAGAAAGGCAACGAAGGCTCCCACGGTCATCCGGCCCTGAATGACGTAGCGCCCGCCTAACCCAAATACCAGCACGATGGCCAATTGCAGCAGCGTCTCCAAAGTCGGCCACAACATGCCCATCAACCGCGCCAAAGGAAGGCTGCGCGCGATGTATTCCTGATTGGCGCGGCGAAACGATTCGATCTCCGCCTCTTCCTGGCCATAGGAGCGAATCAGCCGCGCCGCCGAAAAGTTCTCCTGCGCCTGGGCGGAGATATCGGAAAACTGCGCCTGAATACTCTCGAAGCGCTCGTGAATCCGGCGTCCGTAATACTGCACGGCAAAGCTGAAGAGCGGCAAAGGCAGAAACGCATACCAGGTGAGCCGCGGGCTCATCATAAACATCAGGGTGATGGCGCCGGCCGCCAGAACCACGGTATTGGCCGGATACATGACTGCCGGCCCCAACATCATTCTTACGGCGTTCAGGTCGTTGGTGGCCCGCGCCATAATGTCGCCGGTGCGCATGCGTTGATACCACGCCGAGGAAAGCCGCTCCAGATGCCCAAACAGGTCGTTGCGAAGATCGAACTCGATTTCGCGGGAGATGCCGATCACGATCCAGCGGGTCAGAAACTGAAAAACGCCTTTGACCGCCGCAATCGCCACCAGCAGCAGGGCATAATGCACCAGCTTTTGCTGGGTCACTCCTTTACGCAGATCGTCAATCGCGTAGCCGACGACCTTGGGGAAAATGATCCAGATGCCATTTGCCAGCAATACCGACAGCCCGCCGAAGAAGTACTCTTTGCGGTATCTCTTGGCGTACGGCCACAGGGGTTTGAGCGAGCTCAACATCGAATGTTTAGATGATTCTATCAGTCAGAAGATTTGCGATTTGTAATTTGTGATCGAAGGGCTGGCCGTACCGCGAGCGCAGTCCGCATTTCAATCACATATCACCAATCTCAGGTGTGCACCTTCAGCACCAGATAGCCTCCGGCCAGCGCAAAAATAATGTCCGGAGACCAGGCGGCGAGGAAGGGCGGAAGCTGGCTGGTATTGCCCATGGCCTCGAACAGGCCGGACACCACCCAGTACAGAACGCCGATGGCGATGGCCGCGGCAACACCGCCCAGGGTGCCGCGGCGTCCCGTCTGCAGCGCAAAGGGGATGGCCAACACCGCCATGACGAAGGTGATGATGGGAAAGGCCAGTTTTTTCTGCAGCTGAACACGCAAGCGGATCACATCGAAGCCGCTCTGCTGCAACTCGCCGATGTAGTGCCGCAATTCGCCGTAGCTCATCTCCGAGGATTGCTTCACCTCCTTCTTGAAGTACTGCGGAGGCTCGCCTAACTCCGGGAATGTGGCTACGTCAAAGGTGCGGTAGTCCTGAATGGCGCTGCCGTTAAAGGACCGCTCCCAGCCCTGCTCGAAGACCCAGCGCCCCAGGCTGTCGGACCAATGCGCCCGCTCGGCATAGATGCGCCGCGTAATCTCAAAGGTCTTGGGATTGAACTGAAAAACCTGAATCGATCCGAAGCGGTTCTGATCCGGATCGAAGAACTGGTAGTAATAAATGGTGGATTCAAGTCCGAAAATCCACTTGCGCTCCGGCTGCAGATAGGTCTGCGGCGCTTTGCCCTTGATCTGGTTGTGCAGGGCATCCTGGCGTTTATTAGCCTGCGGCAGATAGAACTGGTCGAAGAAGAACAGGCCGGTGGCCAAAAGCCCCGCCAGAACCAGGATCGGCACCACGATACGGTAGACGCTTATGCCGGTGGCTTTCATGGCGGTGATTTCGTTCGACTTCTGCATCAGGCCGAAGGTCATCAGTACGGCCAGCAGCACGCTCATCGGCAGCAGGTTGTACATCAGATAGGGAACCAGATTCAGCAGATACTCGCCCACCACCGCCATGGGGATATGGTTGCGAACGATATCGCGCAGCAGTTCAAAGAAGGTAAAGACCACCAGCAGCACCAGGAAGGTACATATCACCATCGCCAGATAAAGCGCGAAATCCCGGATGATCAGCTCGTCCAGGATCATGGGAAAGCGGCTGTACTTCAGGTGCGGACGGCGTGACAGGCGGTCCAGCGTGCTGTTGCGCACACCATGGGCCGGCGCCAGAACGTAATCGCGGTAGAACTGGCGCAGACGCGACCAGCTTTCCCGCCACGAGGGCAATTGGATGGGAAAGCGGTCCACCCGGTACAACATCGTAATGCCGGCCAGCAGGAACAACCCGTCCGAAAGCCACATGCCCATGGCCACCGGCAGTTTGCCCTGGCGCGCCAGAGACATGCCGCAGAGCGCCGTCAGGTAATAAATAAAGACCAGCGCAATGGTCAGCACGAAGCCGCTGCTCTTGCCGCCCTTTTTTGCCGACATCCCCAGCGGAATGCCCACCAGCGCCAACACCAGACAGGCGGCCGCCATCGACCAGCGGCGGTGCCACTCGATCAGGTATCCGGCGGCGTCGCCCGCGTTCTTTTGCTGCTTGGCTTCGGCGATCAAATCCGAGTTGTTCAGCTCGGTGGCCGGGGTCGTGGCCCGCTGCTTTTGCGCGGTAGGCGCCACCGGCAGAAAAATATCCGTGTCGCCGAAGGTGGAAATGGAATACTGATCCGGCTG
>CAZUCM010000416.1:0-2947 GCA_964619235.1 uncultured Terriglobales bacterium | reverse complement strand
TACGGTGAAGGCTTCGGTCAGCATGAAGATTCTTCCGCGTCCGGGCCCGAACAGCGCGTCCCCGACGACCACCATCATGTCGCCGATAGGCGCCGCCGAAGCCGAGGCGGAACCCATGGAATACCCGCTGTTCATAAAGTAGTTGGCCGCGAAATACTCAAACAGATAACAGAATGCACCCTGAATCAACAGCGACAGGATCACGGCAATGGGCACGTCGCGTTTGGCGTTTTTCGCCTCACCTCCCATCGCCGTTACCGATTCGAAGCCGACCAGGATCAGGATCGCCACCGTGGCCTGTACAAATACCCAGCCCCAGTTATGCGCCCGGACGACCGAAAAGGCAGTGGGGTGACTGACGAAATTACCGCTGGAATCCTTTTCGGGATAGTCGATGGTGAACGGCGTCGGCTTGCCATTGGCGTCCAGCAAAGGCTGAGGCACGCCGGCCGAGTCGCGAACCACCGTATCGGTGCTCTGTCCGTTGACCATCGTCTTGGTGGTGGCAAACTGATAGTTGTATGCCTCGTTGGTGGTGGAGTCGAACTGGAAAGCTACGCTGCCCGGAGGATGGTTCAGGCGATAACCCAGAGCGATCACCGAGAATACCACCAGGGCCGTAATCTGGATCACATTGATGGCCAGGTTGACCGCCGTCGAACCGGTTACGCCGCGATTGGCGATATAGGCGACCACGAACGAGAACACGATCGCAATCAGCGCCATAAAGATGGGGCCCGGATTGGAAGCGTTCATGAAGGTCGGCCACAGCGTCCCGGCCAGATACCCGCACAGGATGCCCATTACGCCGACCATCACGCCGGGATAGATCCAGTAATACAAGTGCGACGCCCACCCGACGATGAACTTCGAGACGCGGGCGTAGCGCCATACCTTGTCATGGTTGAGGAACGACTGCTCGGCAAAGTAATACGAACTGCCGGTGCCTGGATATAGCTTTGCCATTTCCGCATAGCAGGAGGCAGTCGCCAGACAAAGCATCAAGGCAACGAGAATGCCCAGCCACATGGCTGGTCCAGTGACGCCGGTGGTCGCCTGGATGAAAAAGGTTAACCAAAGGAACGCCCCGGGAGCAATCAGCGCCATGGCGTTCATCGTCAAACCGGTTAAACCCACGGTTGGTTTCATTTCGACTGTAGAATCGTTCGCCATCTTAATCTCCTTATGCGGAAACTCGAATCTGGTGCGGGACCGGCCTGGCTGCTGGTCTCAATCGAGGGTAGTTGATTTCGCCAGGCCGGCCCGCATGTCGGCGGCGCCCTCGACGCCGCCCGTGTTCAGCAATTTCACGATTTGCACGGTTACTTGTTCGGCTCCAACGCCAGAATCAAGCCCGCGGTCACGGTGGTTTGCCCTTGTACCGGAGTCAGATTGCTGTTCTTAAAGAACACCGGATCGTGGGCCATGTCGTGCCGGAATTCAATCCGCGCGGTCAGGTGTTGAGCAAACTTCCGCTCCAGGGTACCCGTGACCTCTTGAATATGTTGTCCGGCCGGCACATATGCCCCGGAGGTATCGAACGTTCCCAGGCCGGTGGTGTAGCCGTCGGGATCGTCGTAATACTCATATCGGGCAGCCAGTGCAACATTGGCGCTAACCTGGTCTTTGATATAGCCCGCGATCCCATACCACTCCACGGACTTGTCGTATCCGGTGAACTTCTGCACCTGTCCGTAATCGACATTTGTCATGAGCGACAATTTGGCGTTCGGCGTATAGGTCAGCACCGTGTCCAGCAAATTGCGCCATTGATCGGTTTCGATCGCCACCGCACCGGGTCCGCCCAGCCAGGTTTCCGTGAAGGCCACTTTCTTGTTCGGATTCCAGCCGAAGCTCAGGCCTCCGGTCTTGCCCGATGTATTCGCCTGCACCACGTTGTTCCAGCCGTTTACGACATAACCGGTCAACGAGTACTTATCGCTGAAGGTATACTTCATGCGTAGCCCAAAGTGGTAGTAAGGGATCGCATTGTAAAACAAAAGGCCGCGTGAGTAATTCCAGTTGGCATTGCCTTCAATCACTTCGGCGCCGGCCGGAGTCACAAACTTACCGAAATCGATTTGCAGGCCCTTCCCGACCGGGGTCAGATACGACAGATAGCTTTCCTTCAGGTACTGCAGAAAGCTGGGGTCCCCGCTGTTGACCACATTCATCGCGTTGCCGAAGCCGAAGGTAATGTTGTAACCGAGGCGGCTTGTCGCATCCGGAGACTTCACCAGCCCCAACTCAATCAGGTTGAGCGCAAAGGTGTTTGTCTGTGGGTCAAACAGCTGAAACGTCGCCGTATGATTCGCCGGTTGATTCGAGTTATAGCTGTAATAGCCATCCACCAGACCCGTGATCGTCGATCCGGCGATTACGCTGGAGATCCCGGCTAACGGGTCGGGGGTCGGCGTAGGGGCCGGTGTGGCGGTGGCCTGCGGGGTGGTTGCCGCCGCAGTGCTATTGGTGGTGGTTTGGGCAACGACACTCAGCTGAAAACAACTAAACGCCAGCATCAAAATCGCCATCGCAGCAACGAAGCTCGTCTTGCGAATCATCAGTTGTACCTGCCTTTCCCTCAAAAAAAATTCTTGCCCTGCTTGGTACCTGTACCAGCAACGCCAGACTACTGTGAGCATTCCTGAGTGTCCAACTCATAGTTGCGTTGTGGAACATCTGCTTTTCATTCAGAAACGGCCTTTATCGGGGCCATAAAGATATTTTTTATCGTCTGACGATATTGCGTCAGACTTCCACCTTCCGTGGCATAGGGCAGAAGACGCAAGGGAACGCCAGCGAAAGCCGATCCTTCAGGTTGCGGAATGGCCTTCCGGGAGGCTGCAACGAACTGCCCGTAATAGACGTATCGTGTTGAGCCGTCTCCACTTGAGCATGGCCGGCGTTGGCCTGGATGTGCCGCATCTTCCGTGCGTGCTGCCGTAAT
>CAZUCM010000415.1:0-2969 GCA_964619235.1 uncultured Terriglobales bacterium | reverse complement strand
CGTTGCCCCGGCTGGCAGGAACCAATCCGGCCAGCACGCGCAGCAGTGTGGACTTCCCCGCTCCGTTTTCCCCCAGTACGGCGTAAATACGAGCCGCGGAAAAAGTCTCAGAAATAGAACGTAAGGCGGCAAAGCGTCCGAAATAGCGGCTGACCCCGTTCAAAGCCAACGGCAGGTTTGCGGTTGGCGGATGGGCAATCGCAGTGGACGGCTGAAAAAGCTCGCTCAACGGCTGGCTGCCCCCCCCATCGCCTCATTGCCGTCCCTCTGCGGCGGAAACCCGGTGTCCGTCTTTTGCGTTACCGGACCTGTGCCGGTATACGGCGCCGTCTGGGCACCCGGCTTGGGCGCATATTTCGAGGCGCACTTGGCCTGCAACTGGCTGGCGTGGAAGATGCCATCCTTGCCAAATTGACCTTCGACCATCGCCTGGGAATCGTCCTTGAAGGTATCCGGAGGCGTCTCTGTGCCCTGATACATCACGGGCAAGACCAGGTCGTTCTCCTGCAGTTCGAATTGCAAGCGGCTTCCCTGCCGCCGAATCGAGCCGGGAACGACATTGCCGGCAACGCGCAGGCGCTTGGCATAACGGCCATCCAGCGATTGCAATTCGCGGATGGTGACGTAATAACTCTTGCTTTGCTCCACTCCGGTCCAGGCCAGATATCCCAACGAAAGCAGCACCACCGCAATCGCCGCGCCAAAACGCAGATACTTGCTCTTCTGGTCTGATCCCGACATGAACACCCCCACAATGGCTCCCGCATCAGATTGGTGCAACCGATCCATTGCCGGCGCCATCACATCTCGGAGAGATGCATACCTCAGGGCCGGCGGATGACGCCAAATGCGTAGCCTCCAATAAGATGCGGGGCGGCGGGCTGCCGCTTCGGAAAATGTGACGGGATCTTGAGCGGCTCCCGCGGGCAGGTTCGTTGAAAACGCCGACTCGGACTCTTGCCTGCCCGCAAGATTCGAGACGTTATAATAAGCAATTAACCCAAGGGCTCTACGGGGCCGCGAAAAGGTGAGGATCATGGACCCGAACAACGGCAAGAACGGCGGCAACGGGAACGATTACAACTGGATACTGAAGCCGCGCGCCGAATGTGTGGCAAAGCGCAAGGCGGAGGCGGCACGCACCGGCGATCGAAACGTCACCCAATTGCACTTTGCCCGCCAGGGCGTCATTACGGAAGAAATGCAAGTGGTCGCCGCCCGCGAGCAACTTGCTCCCGAGACGGTGCGCGAGGAAGTGGCAACCGGCCACATGATCATCCCTGCCAATATTAATCATCCCGAACTGGAACCCATGGCCATTGGAGTGGCGGCCCGCTGCAAGATCAACGCCAATATCGGCAACTCCGCCGTTACCTCCAATGTGGAAGAAGAGCTCCGCAAGCTGCATACCTCGGTGCACTACGGCGCCGACACGGTGATGGATCTATCCACCGGCGGCGGCATTCATGAGATTCGCGAGGCCATTCTGCGCCATTCTCCGGTGCCGGTGGGCACGGTGCCGATTTACGAAGCCATCGCCCGGGTAAAGCGCCTGGAAGACCTTACCGCCGACATCATGCTGGAGGTCATCGAGGAGCAGGCGGAGCAAGGTGTGGACTATATGACCATCCATGCCGGCCTGCTGATCGAATATCTGCCGCTGATCACCAAACGTATCACCGGCATCGTAAGCCGGGGCGGCGCCATGCTGGCGCAGTGGATGGCCCATCACCATAAGCAGAACTTCCTATATGACCGCTTCGATGACATCACGAAACTTCTGGCAAAATACGACGTCGCCTACTCGCTGGGCGACGGTCTGCGGCCGGGCTGCCTGGCCGACGCCAGCGACGCCGCTCAATTTGCCGAGCTGCGCACTCTCGGCGAGTTGACCAAGAAGGCGTGGGAACACGATGTGCAAGTGATGATTGAAGGGCCGGGCCACGTTCCGTTGGACAAAATCAAGGAGCAGGTGGAGAAGGAAGTGGAGTGGTGCCAGGGCGCGCCGTTCTACACTCTGGGACCGCTGGTGACCGACATCGCCCCCGGGTATGACCACATCACTTCGGCCATAGGCGCGGCCATGATCGGCTGGTACGGCGCCGCCATGCTGTGCTACGTCACCCCGAAGGAACATCTGGGACTGCCGAACGACAAGGACGTCAAGGACGGCATTATCGCCTATAAGATTGCCGCGCACGCCGCCGATGTGGCCCGACATCGTCCCGGCGCCCGCGATCGCGACGACGCCCTCAGCTGGGCCCGCTATAAGTTCGATTGGGAAAAACAGTTCGAGCTTTCTCTCGATCCCGAAACCGCCCGCTCCATGCACGATGAAACGCTACCGGACGCCTATTACAAGGAAGCGCACTTCTGCTCCATGTGCGGCCCCAAATTCTGCTCCATGAACTATTCGGGCAAGGTAGACGAGTACATCAAGGAAGTCAGCGGCGAGGAGAAGAAGGATTTTTCCGAGCTGGCGAACAGGCTGATTTCGATTAAGGAATGAACGGCCGCAGCCGCCGATGAACGCTGCCGGACTTGCACAGAGGTCCTTCGATTCGTCCCCTTTCGCGGGGCTCTCTCACGCTGACAGGTATTGCCGGTTGGGCAAAAAACAACGGCGCGAAGAACCATCCGGTTCTCCGCGCCGTTGTGTTCTCAAAAGAACTACTTCCGCTTCATTACCTTCTTTACCGCAGCCACGATATAGGGCGCGGTCAAGCCGTACTTCTCAATCAGCTCGTCGGGCGAGCCGGATTCGGCATAGTTATTGAGGCCCACAAACTCCATGGGCACCGGTTTGGACCTGGCCAACGCCAGCGCGACGCGCGAGCCGAGACCGCCATCCAGCAGATGCTCTTCCGCACAGACGATGGCGCCGCACTCGCGGGCCGCCTTGTCGAGCACTTGCTCGTCCAGGGGCTTCAGCGTGTGCATATCGATGACGCGGGCGGAGATGCCGGCTT
>CAZUCM010000414.1:0-2969 GCA_964619235.1 uncultured Terriglobales bacterium | reverse complement strand
GTCCCAGTGAATGGTTTCGGCGCGGATAAAGTGTTTTTCCAGATCGGTATGGATTGCCCCGGCGGCTTCGACCGCGCGCATTCCCTTGCGAATGGTCCAGGCGCGGCACTCGTCTTCTCCGGCGGTGAGAAACGAAATCAGCCCCAACAATTCGTAAGTCTTGCGGATCAGGCGCATCAGGCCGCTTTCCGCCAGGCCATAGCTGCCGAGGAAGTCGGCCGCATCCTCATCGCTCATTTCGGCGAGTTCGGCTTCCACTTTGCCGCAGATGGCGGTGGCACCGGCATTCGGGCGCGCCGCCACATCCTGCAAGCCAAAGCGTTCCACCGCGGCATCCAGTTTGTCGCCCAGCTTGGGATCCTCACCGATGTTGAGCACGTACAGCATGGGTTTTTCGCTGAGAAACATGAAGCCGCGGACCAGCTTGCGCTCGTCGGGAGTCATCTCCATCTCGCGCAAGGGACGTTCGGACTCCAGATGCTGGCGGGAGCGCACCAGCACATCGAATTCCCGTTCCAGCTCGGCGCTCCGCATGCGCTTCAGGTCTTTCTCCACCCGCTCCTGCCGCTTCTCGATCTGGCCGAGGTCGTTGACCATCAGGTCAAATTCCACGTTGCGGACATCCCGCAAGGGATCGATTTCCCCCACATGGGGAATCGACGGATCGTCGAAGGCGCGCAGCACATGGGTCAGCGAATCGACCGTGCGCAAGGTATTGAGAAGCGCGGATTCCTTCAGCGCTTCCTGGCTCATCGCGGCTACGTCCGCGTATTCGATGGTGGCATGCGTCAGCTTCTTAGGATCGTAAAGGGCCGCCAGCTTGTCCAAACGCTCGTCGGGAACGGTGGCCACGCCGAGGTGAGCCTCGCGCGGATTGGTCCGCGCCGTCACCTGCTGTTTGGTCAGGATGGTAAATAACGATGTTTTGCCTACCTGGGGCAGGCCAATGATTCCGGATTTCATGATCACTTTTTTACCACAGAGTCCCCGGCCTGCCTAACGGCGGGTCGATAGTGCCGGAAACTTGCGATGCCGGTGGTGAAAATTATGTCAAACCGGAACAGCGACGCTTTCGACGATTTCGCGGAGCACTTCGTCGGCCTGTTCGGATTTCTTGCGGGAGGAGGAATAACGCGCATTCACCACAACGCGGTGGGCCAATAGCGGAACCGCCAGGAATTTGAAGTCCTCCGGCGTGGCGAACATGCGGCCATCCAGATACGCCAGCGCCTGGGCGGCGCGATAGAGCATGAGCGAACCGCGCGGCGAGGCTCCCAGCGAGAGCGATTCGGATTCGCGCGTGCGGCGGACGATTTCCAGCGTATAGCTGACCAGCGAATCGTCCACGCTGACCTGGGTCACTTCTTCCTGCAGGGCAAGAACTTCGGCGCCATTCAACACCGGCCGCAGATCGTTCAGCCGTGCCGCTCCGGCTTCGGCGCGCAGGATCTCCCGTTCCCGGTCGGTCGCGGGATAACCCATGCTGGCGCGAATCAGGAAGCGATCCATTTGCGACTCCGGCAGGGGATAGGTTCCGTGATGCTCCACCGGGTTCTGTGTGGCCACTACCAGAAAGGGCTGCGGCAGCGGGTGCGAGCGCGAATCGACGGTGACCTGGCCTTCATTCATCGCCTCCAGCAGTGCCGACTGCGTCTTGGGAGTGGTGCGATTGATTTCGTCGGCCAGCAGGATATTGGTAAAGATGGGGCCATGCCGGAATTCGAACTTCTGCTCCACCGGCGAATAGATGGAGATGCCCAGCACATCGCTGGGCAGCATGTCGCTGGTGAACTGGATGCGCTGAAAGGAGCAATCGACGGCACGGGCCAGCGCATGGGCCAAGGTCGTCTTGCCCACGCCGGGAACGCCTTCGATCAGCAGGTGGCCGCGGGCCAGCAGCGCCACCAAGGCCAGGCGCACCGTCTCGTCCTGTCCGCGGATGATACTGCGCAGGGCGCTTTCCAGCTGTGCCAGACGTGCCGCGTTAGCCGACTCTATTTGCCTGGGCATGGGGGCGATTGTAGCAGTGTGTTGCTGGTTTTGGCCGTCCTCCGGCGTGACTTGGGTAACCTAGCTTTGCAATTCCGCCGGACGTCCGGTCAGGCGTTCAATCCGTTTGGCAATCGGTGGATGGGTCGAGAACAGGCCGGCAAAATTGATGCCCAGAAACGGCGCCACAATGAACATGTGCGCCGTAGAGGGCGTCGCCGCCATCGGCACCCGCCGGGAATACATGTCCAGCTTTTTCAACGCCTCAGCCAGTGCATAGGGATTCCCGGTGAAATGCGCGCCGGTGGCATCCGCCTGATACTCGCGGGAGCGGGAAATCGCCAACTGGATCAGCATGGCGGCAATCGGCGCCAGAATCAGCATGAACAGCGCCCCCAGCCCGCCGCCGCGGCGGTTATCGCGATCATTCCCCCCCATTCCCCCGAACAGACCGGCGAACATAGCCATCCGGGCCAGAAATGTAATGGCGCCGGCCAGGGTAGCCGCCACCGAGCCGATCAGAATGTCGCGGTTATGTACATGGCCCAGTTCGTGCGCCAATACGCCGGCAAGTTCCTCGTCATTGAGCAGGTCCAATATGCCCTGCGTCACCGCCACCGAGGCGTGCGCGGGATTGCGTCCGGTCGCGAAGGCATTCGGGGAATCCGTTGGGATCACGTAAATCCTGGGCATGGGCAGTCCCATCCGCTGCGTCATCCGCTCCACCACTTCGTACACGCGCGGCAGCTGCTCACGGGTTGCCGGCTGGGCCCGGTACATGGCCAGTGCGATCTTGTCCGAATAAAAGTACGAAACGAAGTTCATCAGCCCGGTAATTACCAGGGCCATGACCAAACCGCGCTGCCCGCCGAAAGAATCGCCGGCGAAAAGGATCAGGCCGGTAAGCAAGCCCAACAAAAGTGCCGTTTTCAGTGCGTTATTCATACCTGTTCTTAGACTTCCTGTCTAAGTAGATGTTA